>SLIW01000569.1 GCA_007135435.1 Natronomonas sp. | reverse complement strand
GATGAAGGTGATGGGCGCGGTCCCGGCGCTCACTCGGCTCCTGGGCGACGGGAGCCTGGAGGTCCAGGTCGGCCGTACCTTCGACCTGGCGGACGCCTCCGAGGCCCACGAGTTCATCGAGTCCCGCGATTCCACCGGGAAGGTCGTCCTGCTCCCCTAGCGAACCTGTTCCGCTAGCGAACCCGAGAAGGACGGTCGAGAGATACCCACGAGCACGGTCGAGAGATACCCACGAGCCGCCCGGTTCCAGGAGGGCCTCTGGGACGCGCTGATGGCTGCAATGACGACCCCGATCACAGCCAGCCGTCGTCGACGGCGTCCACCAGGGCGGAGCCGGCGTCCCGCCAGTCACCCTCGGCGGCCGACAGCACGTCCGACGCGCGGTCCACGGCCGCGACGACCGCGCCCGCGGGGTCGGCGTCGACGAACGACCCGTTCCGGACCACGAACGCCCCCGCGACGAGCACGTCCCGTGCACGCGGGGCCCCGTAGACCAGGTTTGGGACCGCGGTGTGGATCGGTTCCCGGAGGAACGGCGCGGCACCGACCCCGGGCTCGAAGACGGCGACGTCCGCCGGGGCGCCCACCGCGAGCCGTCCGACGTCGAGTCCCAGCGCAGCGGCCCCACCGACCGTCCCCGCCCGGAGTGCGGACCAGGCCGGGAACGCCGTCGGGTCCCCCGCGTCGGTCTTCGACAGGAGGGCGGCGGTGCGCAGCTCCCGGGGGAGATCGTGTCCCCCGGGCCCGGGCGCCTGATCGGTTCCCAGCCCGACGGTGCCGCCCGCCTCGCGGTACTCGACGACCGGCGGAACGATACCGTCGATCGCCGCGATGGAGGACGGACAGCCGACCATGGCGACGCCCGCATCTGCGAGCCGGCGCCGCTCGTCCGGCGACGCGCCGTGGAGGTGGGCGGCGACGAGCCGGTCGTCGACGACCCCCAGCTCCTCGAGGACCTCCACGGTCGAGCGGCCCCCGTACCGCGCCGCGACCTGCCGGGCCTCGCGTTCGCCCTGCGCGACGTGCACGTGGAGCTTCGCGTCGCGCTCGCCGGCCCGCTCGTGGAGGTGTTCGAGGCGATCGGGGTGGACCATGTCGAGCGCCTGGGGACCGAACGCCGGCTCGACGAGCGGGGCGTCGGCGTAGGCGTCGAAGAGTGACTCGGCGCGTTCCACGGCCTCGTCGCCCTTCGAGGTGTCGAGCGGGTACGGGTCGTCGGGGTCGCCGGTGTCGTCGGGGTCGTCGGGGTCGCCGGTGTCGTCGGGGTCGCCGGTATCGTCGGGGTCGCCGGTGTCGCCGATGTGCCCCGTGGCGACCTCGTTGACGGTCTCAGTCGCGACGACGCGGACGCCGAGCGGTCCGTAGACCTCCTCGACGAGCGTCGAGACGTCGGAGGCGTACTCGCAGATCGTGGTGACGCCGGAGGCGACCGCCTCGAGGACGCCCAGGCGACAGCCCACGACGCGGTCCTCGTCGTCCATCGCGGCCGCGAACGGTCCGAGCGTCCGGCGCATCCACTCGATCTCGGGGACGTCCTGGGCCGTCCCGCGGAGGAGCGCGAGGGAGGTGTGCGCGTGGGCGTCCACGAGGCCGGGCGTGACGGCACAACCCTCGGCGTCGACGACGCGGTCGGCCGCCGCCTCGTCCAGGGCGTTTGCGGGGCCGACGTACGTGATCGTCCCGTCGGTGATCCCGAGGGCACCGTCGTCGACGATCCCGAGCCGTTCGCCCCGAATCGTGAGGTGCGTCCCGCCGACGATCGCGACGTCCATGGCACGGCCGTCTCGGTCCTGGGGTAAAGCGCTTCGGCTCCCGTACCGACCGGTCCCACCCCGGACGACGCGGCGGCCGGTCGCCAACTCGTGGCGACGTCCTCTCCCGTTGCGCATCCGCGACAACGTGGTGGCGTGAGGCTCACTCGTGCCGACGAGCTCTCCGGGCGCTCACCCGCGTTCGAACACGAAGATCCGCCCCTCGGAGGTGCCGGCGTAGGCCCGGCCGTCGGCGACCAGACCGCCGCCGACCGAACCCTCGAGGGGCTCGCTGGCCACCGGCCTGCTGACGTGTGCGTGCAGCCCCAGGTGCCTGCCGGCGGTGACGATCGCGACGCCGTCGCGGTCGTCGTAGACCCGGAGGGGGCTCCGCTGAGGGACGAACCGCCAGCGCAGTTCCCCGTCGGCGGTCGACCGCGCGTCCAGGTGCTCGGCGCCGGGCATGCCACCGTGGACGAGCACGCGCCCCGAGGCTGGTTCGACCGTCGGTTCGCCTGTCCCCGACTGCCAGCGGAGGTCGCCACCCCGCGAGAGCGACAGGAAGTTCCCCGAACCATCTGCGAGGTAGAGGTGGTCCGTCGCGAGGAGGCGACGGACGCGCCGCTCCACCTGCCAGACGTCGTCACCGTCGCCGCGACGCGCGACGAGCGGGCCGCTTGGTCCGTAGTGGTAGACCAGCAGGCCGTCGGAGGCCAGTGAGTTCCATCCCACCTCGGCGTCGACGCGCCAGCGCTCGTTCCCCTGTCTGTCGAAGGCGGTGATCACGTCCCGCTCGGAGATGACCGGGCCGGAGGGCTCGACGACCGAGTCGATCGGGTTCCCCGTCCCGGTGCTCGCGAGGGTCGAGCCGTCGGCCGTCGAGACGACGAGCAGCTCGTGCGACGATCCGCCCGCACCGGCCCGGCCGCTCCGGTGGAGGAAGAGTCGATCTTCGTCGCCTCCGAACACGTCCACGGCGGCGTCCCACGCCCGCGTCCACCGGGTATTCCCGTCCTCGAGGGCGATCGCGTGGAGCCGGGTCCCCCGATCGGTGTCGGTCCGCACGAACGCCGTCCCGTCGGCGATCGTCGGCCGCATCGTGGCCACCCGCTCGCCGAACCCGACGCTCCATCGCGTCCCGGTGCCGCCGGGTTCGAGCCGGTAGACCCCGTCGCCCGCGGTCACGAGCAGACCCGCTTCCGCCCCGCCGTCGGTCCCCAGCGCCCGGAGGTCCCGCACGCCCGCGTTCGTCAGCTCGAGGACGTGCGTGTGGTCCCACGACGCCGTCTCGCGGGGAGCGTGCGCGTCCCCGTCATCCGGGACCTCGACCGGTGTGACCTCCGCCGTCGGCGTCGCCGCGTCCTCGTCGGCCGTCCCACATCCGGCCAGCGGCACGACTGCGAGGCCGCAGGCGGTCAGTAGGCGACGCCGCGTCGGCATGTCCAGGACCTTGCGGCCCGACGACCGTATACCCTCTGCCCAGACGACGCGTATCGGCGCTCGGTGGGACTGACGAAGGCCACCCGAGCAACATGGCGTTCGGGTGCGTGGAGCCAGGACGAGCTTCTTCGCGCGTTCGGGTGGATTTTTGGCGACGCCCGACCCAGACCAGACAATGGTGTCCGAACTGTTCGAGCCGGACCGCTGGGAGCCGGTCACGGAGGCGTTCGAGGACCTCACCTACCACCGGTCGACGGAGACCGGCGCCGTCCGCATCGCCTTCGACCGCCCCGAGGTGCGCAACGCCTTCCGTCCCGAGACGGTCGACGAGCTCTACACGGCCCTCGACCACGCGAAACGCCAGACCGACGTCGGCTGCGTGCTCCTCACCGGGAACGGCCCCTCGCCGAAGGACGACGGCTGGGCGTTCTGCTCGGGCGGCGACCAGCGCATCCGGGGGGACGCCGGCTACGAGTACGCGGACGGAGACGATGATGTGGATGCGGACGAGATCACGGTCGATGTAGGGGACGACGTCCGTCACGTCGAACATGACGACCACTCGGTCCCCGAGTCCGAACGACAGGCTGCCCCGCGCCTCCACATCCTCGAGGTCCAGCGGCTCATCAGGCACATCCCCAAGCCAGTCGTGGCGGTCGTGCCGGGGTGGGCCGTCGGCGGCGGCCACTCGCTGCACGTCGTCTGCGACATGACCCTCGCCTCCGCGGAGCACGCGAAGTTCCTCCAGACCGACCCAGACGTGGCCTCCTTCGACGCCGGCTTCGGCTCGGCGTACCTGGCCAACCAGGTCGGCCAGAAGCGGGCCCGCGAGGTGTTCTTCCTCGGGAAGACCTACTCCGCCGAGGAGGCCGTGGAGATGGGGATGGCCAACGAGGCCGTCCCGCACGCCGACCTCGAGGCGGTGGCCCACGAGTGGGCCGAGACGATCTGCGCGAAGTCACCGATGGCCATCCGGATGCTGAAGTACGCCTTCAACATGGACACCGACGGCCTGATCGGCCAGCAGGTGTTCGCGGGCGAGGCCACCCGCCTCGGCTACATGACCGCGGAAGCCCAGGAGGGCCGCGACGCCTTCAACGAGGACCGTGACCCCGACTTCGAGTCGTTCGACTGGTTCTACTGAGCCCGGCCCGGAGAACGGGTCCAGAGTTCACCAGGGCGGGTGAGTTCACCCCGGAGAACGGGTCCAGAATTCACCGGGCCGGTTGCGCTCAGCTCGGTGAGCAGGACCCGGTGATTCGAGCGAGGAGAACGGGACCCGAAGGGGCAGGTGACCGCCAACTCCTCGAGACCGAGATACCTGACGAGCCAAACGATCGACGATCCACCGCTGAGACGATCGGGTCTCTCTCCCATCCGCGATGTCCAGCAGTGATACGTCGGCCCATCCAGCCGCGACCGTCTATCAGAATTTCTCCCTCTGGAACCATCGAACGACATTTGATGGTATCGAATGGTTTTTGATGGTAACTCTTATATAGCTTCCCAACTATTATCTAGATACAATGAGCCAGAACGACTCACCTGTTCGGATGGTCTTCGACCTCCAGCGCAGCACGATCGAGGGGACCCAGGACCTCATCCAGAACGGCGTCGACATCCAGCGGGACCTCAACGCGCGGTTCGTCGAGGGCATCGACCCCGCCCGGGACGCCACCGATCGGAGCACCGACCTCGTCCGCACGGGCTTCGAGACCTACTTCGACGCCATCGAGGCGGTCGTTCCCGGCGACCAGGACGTCCTGGCCGACGTCCGGGAGACGGTCGACGAGCAGCTCGACACGCTCGAGGAGAGTCAGCACGAGGCCCTCGACCAGCTCGAGGAGAACCTCCGCGACGGCGCGGACTCGGTCGACGAGTTCCTCGGTGACTTCCTGGAACAGCTCGAGTCCCAGGTCGAGTCCGTCCTCGAGGCCCACGATGACCTCGAGGCCCAGACGGTCGAGGCCCTCGAGGACCTCGAAGGGCAGATCCAGGACCTCCAGGACGAGCTCGAGGCCCGCGGAGACGAGTTCCAGGAGCGCCTCGAGGAACAGTTCGACGGCATCCAGGAGCAGCTCGAGGAGGGCGCCGACAGCTTCCAGCGCCGCGTCGAGGACGTCACCGAGCGCGTCCAGGACGCCGCCGAAGCCCCCGACGCGGACGATACCGACGTCGACGCCAGCGCCTGATCGGATCCGCATATCCAGATCGAGCCAGCGATCCCCGAACACGGACGACGCGAGCACCACCTACCGGGGCTGTAACCCGGGGGTTCTCTCCACATTTTCTGTATGCCCATACATTTTTTCGATAATCCGAGAGGCAGTCCAGGCGCGACAGCCAGAACTGTGGGCGTCGTGGCGGACCGACGATGGCGACGATGGCGACGATGGCGACGATGGCGACGATGGCGACGATGGCCTGGACGCGCCGGTCCGACGGAGGGCGGCCTGCGAGACACCAACATCTTCGACGGACATAATCCGGGGACGTCAGACGCCTGACCGACCGGTGTTTATATGACTGGTCGTCATAGGTCCCGCCCCCGACAATGTCGCCACGCGAGATGCCCCGATTCGAGGTGCCGTCGCCGGTCGCCACGGAGCCGGCCGGCGAGGAGGGACACGTCCCGATCGAGGTGAGCGTCGACGCGGCGGCCGACGAGGGCCCCTCGGTGGATTCTGGCACGCGCATCGACATCCTGGTGGAGTCGGAGACCTACCCCACCGCCCGCCTCGACGACGGCAGATACGTCGCCTGGTGGTTCGCCGCCGACGCCCCGCCGCCGGACTCGGCCGCCACCAGCGAGTGGGTCGTGGCGCCGACGCGCTTCCTCGCCGCCGGCACGCTCCACGAGCTGTGGGAGGATCCGATCGCGTTCGAGACCCTGACGCGGAGCGCCCAGACCCGCGACGACTGAACGTCGTCGTCCACCTGCTCCCGTCATTACTAACCGGGAACCGACGCCACGACGGGGTTCCCCGTCTACCAGTCCCTCGTCTCGTTTCCGTGCGGTCCCGTCGACCCTGTACCGCGTGATCCCGGCCATCCCTTTGAGCACGGTCTCTTCGGTCCTGGTCTGCGCGGTCCCATCGTCCCCATTCAGCGTATCGATCGGTAGACTGGGCGACACCAGATGGGGACGAACGAACGGCTCCGAACGAACGGTTGCGAACGAACGACAGCGGACGAACGACAGAATCCGCTCAGGCGCAGGAGAAGCCACCGTCGACGACGAGGGCCTCGCCGGTGATCCAGTCCGCCTCGTCGCTCGCGAGGAAGCACATCGCGTTCGCGACGTCCTCGGGGCGACCCAGCCGGCGAAGCGGGTACTGCTCGGCCATCTGGTCACGGACGGCTGCCCACTCCTCGTCGGTCATCCCCTCCCGCGGCATGGGCGTGTCCGTGACGCCCGGACAGACCGCGTTCACCCGCACGCCGTGCGGGCCGACCTCCGCAGCGACCGCCCGGGTGAAGTTGACGACCGCGCCCTTGCTGAGGGAGTACGCGGAGAGCTTCGGTGCCCCGATGACCCCAGCCAGGGAGGCCGTGTTCACGATGGCGCCCGATCCCTGTTCCTTCAGGTACGGGATGGCCGCCCGGGTGCCGTTCCAGACCCCCGTCACGTTGACCCCCACCACCTGTTCGTAGACGTCGTCGTCGATCGACTCCACCGCGACGCGGTCGTGGACGATCCCCGCGTTGTTGAGGACGACGTCGAGTCCGTGGGTCTCGACCGTCGCCTCGATCGCGGCCGCGAACTCCTCGGCGTCGCGGACGTCCAGCTCGTGGGCGGTCGCCCGGACGCCGGCGTCCGCGAGCCGGTCGACCGTCTCGCCAGCGGCGTCGGCGTCCACGTCAGCCGCGACGACCGTCGCCCCCTCCGCGCCGAAGCGCTCCGCCGCCGCCCGGCCGAGGCCCGACCCCGCGCCGGTGATGAACACCGTCTGGTCTTCGAATCGCATACGGCGACTGCGGGCGCCCGGAGCATAAATGGTCGATCTGCGGTCGTCGACGGCGGCTGTCTACCGCCGATTGGCCACCGCCGACCCGCCACCGTCGACTGGCCACCACCGACCCGCGACTGCGGAACGGCTTCCACCGACCAATGACCGCAGATCGCCCATCGCGGACCACTGAACGCGCTTCGACCACCGCCCACCGCCGGACGTGGACCTCTCGGGTGGGATCGTGCCGCGCAGTCTCAGCGATCGTCCAGCTCGAACTCGACCCGGTCGACGTCGGCGCCCTTCGAGACACAGTCGGTGATCCGGATCCGGCCGATCTCGCCGAGCCGGTCGACGTGCGTCCCCCCGCAGGGGCAGACGTCGAAGCCCTCGACCTCCACGACGCGGAGTGGATCGACCGACTCGGGGATGAGGTGCAGGAGCGCACGGCCCTCGTCGACCTCCGCCTCCACGCGGTCGCGGGGTCGCTCCTCCTTGCGGACCGGGAGGTCCCGCTCGATCGCCTCGTTGCTCAGCGCCTCGATCGTGGCGAGGTCCTCGTCGGCGAAGTCCGCCGGCTCGAAGTCGATCCGCGAGCGGTCCTCGTAGATCTGGTTGCCGGCGGTCGAGGCGCCGAACTCGTCGAGGACGACGCGGGAGACGACGTGCTGGGCGGTGTGCATGCGACGGAGGCGATCGCGCCGGGCCTCGTCGATGCGGGCCTCGACCTCGGTGCCGGCCGCTGGAGGCGTCCCCTCCATCGATCCGACGACGTGCCTGACGTCGCCGTGGTCCTTCCGGGCGTCGACCACCTCGGCGCGTCCCCCGTCCCACTCGAGGACGCCGCTGTCGCCCGGCTGTCCCCCGCCCTCGGGGTAGAAGTACGTGCCGTCCAGGACCACGTACTCGTCGGTCGCCTCGGTCACCGTCGCCGAGAAGCGCGTCACGCCGTCCGCGTCCGGGAGGTACCGCAGTTCCGTCATCGCCTCCCGGGTTCTCACCGGGCGACCAAGTACCCGACGGATGCGCGGTCGGCCGATCGGTCGGTCAATTGGTTGGTCGGTCGACGACGGGTGTCGTTATGTAGGGTCGGGGCGAACGGCGACCGTGACCGACGCGGAGTCCGACCCGGAGTCCGATCCCAACCGCTGGTTCCTGGATAACCACGACCACCTCCAGGGACTCGGTATCGCCATCCTCCACCAGGAGGAGGGCTCGGTTCGCCTCACCCTCCCCTACGACGAGTCGCTCGCGAACCCGGGGACGGGCGTGCTCCAGGGCGGCGTGGTGGCGACGCTGATCGACCACGCCGGTGGGGCCGCCATCCGGACGGTACTCGAGGAGCCCCTGTCGACGCCGCACGCCAGCACGGACCTGAACGTCACCTACCTCCGGCCGGCGACCGCGGACCTGACCGCCGACGCGACCGTCGTCAAGGCCGGGCGGTCGATGGGCGTCGTCGAGGTCGAGGTGACCGCCGACACGCCGTCGGGCGAACGACGGGTCGCCGTCGGTCGCGTGACGCTGCACCTGGATCGTGAGTCTGAATAGTCGAAACGGAGGTCGACATTGTCGAAACGGAGGTCGTCGTAGTCGGAACCGAAGTCGGCGACTCGCCCCCCGTACACGGATGTGATGAGG
>SLIW01000314.1 GCA_007135435.1 Natronomonas sp. | reverse complement strand
TCGTAGTCGTCGAACGGGCGGGCGAACCGGCGGACCCGCTCGGGCCCGAAGCGGGCGCCGGGACGGAAGGTGGTGGAGACGTCCAGCGGCGCCCCGACGACGGCGTAGCGCGCGTCGTCGGGGTCGGCGCTCGCGCCGGGGAACTCGCCCATGGACCGGGCCTCAGACGACCTTGCGCTGGCTCTCGTACTCGAGGTACTCGATCTCGTCGTTCGACGACGGGTCGAGGCCGTCGGGGATCCGCATCGTGATGGTCTCGTAGGTGTCGAGGTCCATCACCTGCATGTCGTCGCCAGAGACGGAGACGACCTGGCCGCCCTTCCGCTCGATGATCGGGACCCACACCTTCGCGTCGACGGGCTGGGTGAAGTTGCGCTTCTGGCCGTCGAAGACGCCGACCCCCTCGATGCGCGCCTTGGCGCTGCCGTGTTTGCCGGGCTTCGACGTGCTGTAGGCGTTGATCTTGCAGGGGACGTCGTCGATCATCACGTAGTTGCCTTCCTGGAGGTCCCGGACCTCGGTCTGCTCTCTCGGCATACGCACCGCTTTCCATCGATGCCGTATAAACGGTTTGGAAGCGACCGTCCGCGACAAGGGATTGTCGTCGAAGGGTGACCATCCACGACAGGCGAGCGTACCCGACGCGACGTTCCTGGGCCTCGGAGACGGTGCCGGTCGAGGGGGTCACTCGACGGTAGCAGGCCGTCTCGCTTGCGCACTGGCTGCTTCTCAACCGGTCTGGTCGATATGGGTTCCACTCGATACGTACCCACCGTCGACGCGTGTCGCCAGCCCGAGGACGACGGCCCACGCGAGGAGCCGCCGGAGGCGCTCTCGAGCCGCCTCGTCCGCGTCGAGTCCTGCGGTACCAGTACCGGGAGGCCACCGTCGTTCGGGGAGGGTGGCGCGGACGTGCTCGAGTACCCCACCAGCGTCGACGGGCCCGTCGACGCCCTCGAGCGCGTCGAGGACTTCGTCGGCGAGGTAGACACGTTCCCGGAACGATCCGGCGAGTCGGTCGGCAGCGGGCACAGTGGGCGAGCGACGGTAGCTCCCCCCGTCGGTCTCCTCGGCGAGGCCCAGCGCACGGAGGAAGACGAGCCAGTCGGCCGCCTCGTCCTCGTCGTCCAGGTCGGTCGACTCGACGAGGCGCGCACAGCAGGACGCCTCCGCGTCGGCTTCCTCCGGGACCGCGGCAGCGATCGCGAGCAGCCCCTCGATGTCGTCGACCGGCTCGGGACAGGCCTTGTACCGCACGGCCGATCAGCCCTCGAGGCCGAAGCTCTCGGCGAGCAGGTCCTCGTCCGTCCGGCCGACCACCCGGACGCCCTCCCCGACGACGTCGATGGTGACCTGGGCGGGCGCGAAGACATCCACGGGGACCTCGTGGAAGTCCCAGCCGTGCTCCTCGAAGATGTCCGCGAAGGGTCGGCCGTAGTCGTCGGCAGCCGTCGAGGCGACCTCCTCGAAGCGGTCGAAGTCGGCGTCGACCGTCGCGTGGACGCGGCCGCCGTAGGCCAGCGCGTCGTTGGTCCGCGCCATCGCCGAGGGCTCGTCGGCGGCGACGGGTGCGACCGGTGCGACGCCGGTGACGGTCAGCAGGTCGAGCGGGTCGTAGCCCAGCTCCGAGAGCCGGAACGCCGCGAGTTCGGAGGCGCGAGCGGCGATGTTGACGCTGCCGGTGACGCTCGCGGTCGAGAACGTCGGGAGGTAGACGCTCGAGGTGGGCACGCCCGTCCGCTCGGCGACGTGCTCGGCGGTGGCCGCCGTGGGGAGCGCGTCGCTCTCGACCGCCAGCACCGCGAAGTCCGACGCGTCGCGGTAGCCGACACGCTGGAACTCCTCCTCCTCGGCGACGAGGGCGCGGGCGGGGCCGCCGCCGAGCCCCTCGAAGTCGTCGACGGCCAGCTCCCAGCCGGCCTTCTGCGCGCACAGCAGGGCCATCGCGGGGTGGTCGGTCGAGGTCTCGACGTGGGTCAGCGGCGCGGCCGCGACGTCGTCGACGCCCACCTGGACGGTCGCGAGGCCGCCGGTCTGGATCTCTGCCAGCAGCAGGCCCGCCTCGACGCCGCCGACGGCGTCGACCCCGAAGTCCAGGACGACGGCGCCGTTGTCCAGCTCGTGGACCTCGATGGCCAGCTCGTCGGCGAAGTCGATGGCCTCGTCCACCAGCTCCAGGGCCATCCGGTTGAGACTCTCCATACGTGACGGTCGGGCGGACCCGGCTAAAGGGTTGGTGGCGTCCCCTCGGCACGGCACGGCACGGCACGGCACAGCACAGCACAGCACAGCACGGGTCGGATCGGGTCGATCTGGAGTCGATCGGCTCGGCTCGGCTCGGATGACTGCCGGGGAGCGCGACACTCAAGGCGTTCGCCGGCCGACGCCCACACGATGACGGACAGCGAGGACGGGCGCCGCGGCGACGCCGCGATCGAACGGGTACCCGGGACGGACGACGTCTACCTGATCGACGGCCTGCTGGAGGACACGCCGGGTCGGCTCGCGATCTACCTGCTGGACACGCCCGAGCCCGCGCTCGTCGACACCGGCACGGCCGACACGACACCCGGGGCGGTGCTCGTGGCCCTCGACGAGGTGGGGGTCGATCCCGCGGACGTCGCACACCTCGTCCCGACCCACGTCCACCTCGACCACGCCGGGGGGACGGGCGAGCTGGCGCGCGCCTGCCCGAACGCCACCGTCCACTGCCACGAGCGGGGCGTCGACTTCCTCACCGACCCCGAGCTGCTCGAGCGGCTGAAGCGGGGCGTCGAGGAGGCTATCGGCGAGCCGGCGCCGTACGGCGTCCCCGGGCTCGTTCCCGCCGAGCGGGCGCGGCCGCTCACAGACGGCGACCACATCGACCTCGGCGACCGGGCGCTCGAGGTGATCGACGCGCCCGGCCACGCGCCACACCAGGCCTGCTTCTTCGACCCGACGACCGGGGTGCTGTTCACCGCCGACGCCGCCGGGATGCTCTTCGACGGACGCATCACCCCGACGACGCAGCCGCCCAGCTTCGACCTGGAGGACGCCGTCGAGACCGTCCGGCGGCTGCAGTCGTTCGAGCCGGACGTGAACTGCTACCCGCACTTCGGCGTGGCGACCGACGCGATGGCCCGCCTCGAGACCTACGAACGGCAGCTGCCGGAGTGGGTCGCGGCGGTGGAGCGGGCCACGGAGACACACGACGACCCCGAGACCATCGCCGAGGCGCTCCGGCCGGAGTGGGGGAGCATGGGACTCGAAGGCGACGTCCGGGGGGTCCTTGGCTACCTCAGCCACCGTGACGGCGAGTGACAGCTGACGTCGGTTGGACGGAGCGTCGACGACGAACCACCCAATGCATACGGTCGGATCCATCCACACCGCTGGAGTGGAGGAGACGCTCGCTTCCGACCGGTGACCGACGGCTATTTGCACCCGGCCGTCCCAGCCGGGAGACATGAGTCTCCGGACGGCGGTGGCGGCGCCGTTCCGCGAGGAGGGGAGCCGCGAGCTGGGCGAGAGTGCCTTCGTCGTCGCGCTGTCGCTGGACCGCGACTGGTTCTCCCCGGACCAGGCGAAGCGCCTCGTGGACGTGGCGGCCAGCGAGGGCCTGATCGACCGGGAGGACGGGCAGCTGACCGCCCAGTTCGATCCCCAGGAGGTCGCGATCCCGGAGGGCTTCGTGCCAGACGAGTCGATCCTCCGCGAGCGGTCCACCTTCGAGCGCGTTCTGGCGGCGCTGGTCGACGCCGGCCACGAGAAACAGGAGGCCGTCGCGGCGATCAACCGGCTCCAGTCGGAGCTCGGCGTCACCGTCGAGGCGGCGGCGGTCCTCTACGCCCACCGCCGGAGCGTCGACGTCGGGGAGCTCGCCGAGGTGGCCCTGGAGGAGCTGTGATGGTCGACGACGAGCTGCTCGACGGGAGCCGGATCGCGGCGCTCCTCTCCTCGGAGGTCCACGGCCACGAGCGGGGCGCACTCGGCTCGCTCGTCGTCGCCGACGCGGACCCCGACGTCGAGCCGGCGGACCGGGGGACCTTCGCCTACGCCATCGATCAGCCGACGGCCGGGGGCTCGGGCAACCGTCGAGATGCCGACGATGAATCCCGTACAGGCGCTGACGACGACCGTACTACAGAACGTCTCGCCGCGGTGTACGTCCACCCCGACCGCGTCCACGTCGAGTTCCGGGTGGGTGTCGACACGGCGGTCGAGGCGGCCCACGCGGAGGGACTCAGGGTCCGGCCGAAGGCGGTCGAGCCGCCGCGGACGCTGGTCTTCGTTGAGAACGGCGCCGAGGTGAAGCGGGCCTTACGCGTCGTCCGCGCGGTGGCCGCCGAGCGACTCGAGGACGCGCGGTAGCGACCGGAGGTCCCCGCGACGGACCACCGCGACCGCCCTCGGGTGCGGGTCGGGCCCGCCCGCGAAGACCACCTGCACGGGTCGCATACCCGCCTCGGCGGCACCCACGACGTCCCGTTCTGGGCTGTCCCCCACGTAGACCACGGCGCCGTTGTCGACGTTCAACGCGTCGGCGATGGCGTCGAAGGCCTCCAGATCCGGCTTCGGCGCGTCCAGCCGGCCGGTGACGACGACCGCGTCGAAGGCGTCGCCCCAGCCAAGCCGCCGGAGCTTGTCCCGCTGGGTCTCCTCCGGCCCGTCGGTCAGCAGTCCGAGGCGGTAGCGGTCCCCGAGGGCAGCTAACATGGCGGCGGCGCCGTCGACCGGGGCCAGCGACGTCCCGATCGCCTCGCGGTAGGCCCGGGTCAGGTGCTCGGCGTCCTCGCCGTCGTCGACGAGCGCCTCGAAGACCGGCCGGCGGGATCCACCGGCGCTGTGCTCGCCGTGTGCCCGGACGTAGTCGTCGCGATCGAAGTCCGGGTCGACCCCGGCGCGGTGGGCAGCCTCGCCGAGCAGCCGCTCGCGGTCCCGCGAGGTGACCGCGAGGGTGTCGTCGAGGTCGAAGACGACGGCCCTGATCGTCACGACCGGCGGTAGCCACGGCCCCTACATATGTCCTCGCC
Source organism: Natronomonas sp. (assembly GCA_007135435.1). Classification (GTDB taxonomy): domain Archaea; phylum Halobacteriota; class Halobacteria; order Halobacteriales; family Haloarculaceae; genus Natronomonas. Next base: position 3,795 of record SLIW01000314.1, on the reverse strand, counting down.
TTCCACCCTCCGTGTGGTCCACCGGGGACCGACCGCTGGTGTGGCGGTCCACCTGATCGCGGGTCGATCCAACCGGCGGGCGGTCGATCCAACCGGCGGTCGATCCAACCGGCGGTCGATCCATCCGTCCGCCTGACCGTCGCTGTCACGGACTGCCGTCCGCGCTGTTTCGGCCGCTGACGGCGGGTGGTCGGCGAGTCGCTCGCCGATCTCGAACGGGTACTGGAACGGGAACGGGAGCGTTTTTGGCAGGTGGTCGCGACACGCCGATATGACCGCGTCCAGCTTCGTCGACCGGCTCGCCGACCGCATCGAGGCGACCGACAGCGTCGTCTCCGTCGGGCTCGACCCCGACCCCGACCGCCTCCCCGACTTCCTGGACGCCGAGCTCCCGCGGTGGGCGTTCAACCGCCGGGTCGTCGACGCCACCCACGAACACGCCGCCTGCTACAAACCGAACGCGGCGTTCTACGAGGACCCCGACGGCTGGCGGGCCCTCGCGGAGACCGTCGCCTACGCACACGGCAAGGGCGTCCCGGTCCTCCTCGACGCCAAGCGTGGCGACATCGGCAACACCGCGCGTCGGTACGCCCGGGTGCTCGACGAGGACGGACTGGGCGTCGACGCCATCACGGTGAGCCCGTACCTGGGCCGCGACTCCCTGGAGCCGTTCCTGTCACGCCGCGGCCGCGGGATCTTCGTCCTCTGTCGGACCTCCAACGCCGGCGGGGCCGACTTCCAGGCGCTCGAGGTCGGCAACGGCAAGCCCCTCTACGAGTACGTCGCCCAGCGCTGTGCGGAGTGGGACGCCGAGGCGGCCGCGGACGTCGGGCTCGTCGTCGGCGCGACGGCGCCCGAGGAGCTGGAGTCCGTCCGGGAGCTGGTCGACCTCCCGTTCCTCGTACCCGGCGTGGGCGCCCAGGGTGGGGACGCCGAGGCGGCCATCGAGTTCGGGCTGGCAGACGGTGTCGGACTGGTGAACTCCTCGCGCGGCATCATCTTCGCGGGCGAGGGCGCCGCGGACGAGGGCGACTACTTCCGCGCGGCCGGAGAGGCCGCGAAACGGCTGAAGCGACGGTTGAACGAGTACCGGTGAGGAGGCCCGAGAGATCGAACGGCCCGCGTCAGTCCCCAGTTGGATCGTCCCCGTCTGGGCGTTCCGACGCACCGTGATCGTCTTCAGTGGCCACGTCTCCCCAGTAGTTTACGTCGTCGTCGCTCCGGTAGAACCCGGAGAGTGTGCGCTCCTCCGAGCCACCCGGTGGCGAGCCGACGAAGACCCCGAAGGAGTCGGTGTCGGGGTACACGGCGACGTCGGGTTCCACCATCGTCGAGATCATCAGGTAGCGCAGCGGGGTCGAGGCGTCGTTCACGACCTGGTGGGCGCCGGTCTCGTCTGCGGGGAGCGCCACGTAGTCGCCCTCGCGGATCGGGTGGGTGTCGCCGTCGAGGCGCAGCGTCCCCCGCCCCGAGAGCACGTAGATCGCCTCCTCGTTGGCCGTGTGGTAGTGATAGGGCCACGCGCGGGCGCCGGCCGGGAGCTCGTAGAGGCTGCAGCCGAGACGATCGCCACCCGCCGCCTCACCCAGTCGCTTCCGTCGGAATCGGCCCTGTGCGTCCGCGCGCCCGTCTTCTGTATCCGAGGCCGCACCGTCCAGGTCCTCACTCCCTGGGCCGTGTTCGGTCCACTCGATCGATCGCTCGTTCACGGGAGCCATGTGGGGGAGGGCGACCGACGGCCCAATAGTTCTCCCGCCGAGGGACCGGTGGGCGGTGCGAGGGTGCGAGCCGACACATCGAGGGGGAGACCGCGCGGAAGCCTGCGGTGGTCACGGTTTCGTACGGTGGTAACAGCTTCGTTCGAGGGCCACGGTCCCGTGCGAGGGCCACGGTCCCCTGCAACGGTCTCTGTTACCCCGTGATATCGGTGGGCCGACTGTGCCGAACCCGTACACGACCGGGGAAGTTGGTTACCGGTGCCCCGTGACGGTAGGGGTGGCCGCGGACGACCTCCGGTCGGGAGATCCGTCCAGGGCGGCGAGCCGTCGAGCGGCCGAAAGCGGGGGAGTATATACACACGTGATGCGAACGCCAGGGTGGTCCCGATGCGAAAGGTGTTGTGGTACCTGCTCGCGGGTACCCGCGGCGGACGGACCCGCGTCCGGATCATCCGGGCGCTGGACGACCGGCCGCGGAACGCGAACCAGCTGGCCGGCGAGCTGGACCTCGAGTACAACACGGTCCGCTACCACCTGGACCTGCTCGGCGACCACGACGTCGTGGAGGCCGGTGGGCAGGACTACGGCCAGCTGTACTTCCTCACCGACCGGTTCGAGGGCCACCGCGACGCGTTCGAGGACATCACCGACCGACTGGAGTGAGACACATGGCAATAACGACAGAGATCATGATCGCGACGGCGTTCTCGGGGGGCAACCTCCTGCTGCTCGGGGCGCTGACATTCGTCTGGGCGCGGAACTACCGGCGGTTCCGGACGCCGCTGGTGCTGGGACTGCTCGTGTTCAGCCTGGTGTTCATGCTCGAGAACCTCGTCGCGGTCTACTTCTTCTTCGCCGAGGGGATGCTCTACGGCTCCGACCCCCAGGTGCAGAGCGCCGTCATGGTCCTCCGCGGGCTCCAGTTCGTCGCGTTGCTCTCGCTGGTCTACGTCACGATGAAGTGAGCGTGCGGACGGTCCGTGTCTCGGTCTCCCGTCATCCCTCTCGACGAGATCCCTCTCTCGCAGTCCGAACGGATCCGGGCAGGCTCACTCCGACGGGACCCCGAGCCGTCCCAGGCAGCTCGCGAGGTCGTCGGGGTCGTCGTACGTCAGGAGCTTGATGAACGTGTCGCAGTAGTAGGTCCCGTCACGCTTCCGGAGCGTCACCTCCGTCGACATGCCGGCCATCTCCACCTCGAGCGAGACGCGGCCGTCCCGCTCGAGCAGTTCGACGAGCTCGGAGGTGGTCGTCTCCGAGGCCCGACGCGAGGGTATCTGTGTTGACATCCGTACGCGAACAGACCACCTGTCGCCGGATAACCATTTTTCAAAGAGTGACTAGGATCGTTCTAGAATTCGTCCAGGATCGGACCCGTGCCGATACCCGGCACGACGGGCTCCCCGCGCACCGAGCGGTCGAACGAGCGGGCGGTTCGCTCGCCCGCGGACGACGGGGCGCGGTCGAGGGGGATCAGAACTGGTACTCGTCGACGCCGTCAGGATGGTCACCCGGTTCTGGCTGGTCGTCCTCCGGCCAGTCGCCGACCTCGGCGACGCACTCCGTACACCAGCCGCGGGTGTCGTGGTAGTGGTCCGAGCAGACGAGCTGGCCGCAGCGGGTGCACCCCTCGTCGATGGGGTTGCGTTCGCAGATCTGACAGAGGCCCTCGACGCTCATAACCGGGCTACGATGGCCACGCCGATAAACGTGGGTGAGCCGCGACGATGGGATGACGAACCGACCGCGGACCGGCCGTGCCGCATCAGGCCACCATCTCGACCAGTATCATCGGCTCAATGGCGATCCAGATAGTGGAGGACGCCCGCGACGTCCCGGTGGACCGTCGGACTCAGCCAGTTGGCCTCCAGGGTGTCGACGATCGCGGCGACGACCTCCTCCTCGTCGCCAGACCCTCCGTGCTCCATCCCGTCCGCGTTCTCGTCCGCGTTCCCCTCGCCCCCGCCGTTCCTATCCCCCTCACTCCGATCATCGGCCCTCCCGGCCGACACCTCGGCGCGCCGCGCCTCGACGAGGTCGACCCAGGCTGGGAGCAGCCACTCGTAGCGGTCCAGCT
>SLIW01000550.1 GCA_007135435.1 Natronomonas sp. | reverse complement strand
TCAGCACGAACGGCGCGACGAGCCGGACGGCGGTCATGATGATCTCGCTCTCGGTGTACGGCGAGTCGGTGCCCGGTCGGCTCATGCGAACTCCTCCCGTCTGAGGACGACGAGCAGCGCCACCCCGGCGGCGAATACGACGACCGCCTCGCCGAAGGTGTCGAAGCCGCGGTAGGCGGCCAGGACCGCGGTGACGGCGTTCTGCACGCCCGTGTCGGCGTAGGTCTCCGCGAGGTAGTGGCCGGTGACGCGCTCGCCGAACGTCCCCGCCTCGCCGGTCACGGGCGTCGGGTCGCCGGCGAAGTTGGCGACCGGGATCTGCGTGACGGTGAACGCGACCATCACGGCCGCCAGCCCCGCACAGACGACCGCGGCGGGCCAGTGGATCCGCTCGAACAGCTCCTCTCGTCTGGGCCGGGTCGTCTTGGCGATCGTCAACAACAGCAGGATGGTCGTCACGCCGGCGCCGATGGCCGCCTCGGTGAGCCCGACGTCGGGCGCGAGCAGCAGCGTGTAGAACAGCGCCATCCCGAGGCTGTAGGCGGCGAAGACGATGATCGCGGACAGCGAGTCCCGCAGCAGGGCCGCGGCGATCCCGGTGGTGATGACGAACGCCGCGAGGGCGAAGCCGACGGCGCTCACGACCACCCCTCCCTCATCGGCGCTCCTCCCCCTCGGTCCACGGTTCGATGCCCTCGACGTAGGCCGCACGGGCGGCGGCGTGGGCGGCCGTGGGGTTCGTGATGAAGATGAACACCAGCAGCAACACCGCCTTGATGACCTCGGTCTCGAAGCCGTAGGTCAGCACGACCGCGCCGACGACGAGCCCGGCGCCGAGGGTGTCCGTCTGGGACGCGGTGTGCGCCCGGGCGTAGACGTCGGGGAGCCTGATCACGCCCACGGCGGAGACGAACGTGAAGAAGACGCCCCCCGCCAGCAGGACCAGGATGGCGCCGGTCCGGAGGCCGAGCTCGAGCTCGCTCATATCACGTCACCCCGCTTGACGGTGAACTTCGAGATGGCGATGGCCATCAGGAAGTTGAGCAGCGCGTACACCAGCGCGATGTCGAGGAACGACTCGCTGTCCAGCGCGACGGCAAGGAGGGCGAGGATGACGACGGTGTTCGTCCCGAGGACGTTGACGGCGATGACGCGATCCTGCATGGTCGGACCCTTGACCGCGCGGTACAGCACCGCGATTGCCAGCACCACGAGGGCCGCGGCCGTCGCGAGGAACGCGGTCGTCAGCATCAGGCGCCACCCCCGTCGCCGGGCGGCGTCCGGTCATCGTCGGATCGATCATCCCTGGTGCGGGCCTCCTCGGATCGCTCATCCTCGGTGCGGGCCTCCTCCGATCTCTCCCCCTCCCTGCGTGTCTCCTCGGAGCTTCCCTCCCCGGAACGCACCGACGCGCCCGCGTCGGCGTCCTCCTCCGGTCGCTGCAGGAGCTCGGTGTCGCCGCGCTCCTCGGGGGTCGCGACCGCGGCCGCCGCCCGGCCGTAGTAGACGAACCGGACGGCCCGCTCCAGCGTGCCGGCGAAGAGCCCCTCGCGGGCGCTGGGGAACAGCGCATGGACGTAGAGGTACTGGCCATCGGCACGAACGGTCAGCGTTCCGGGGGTCAGCGTGATGCTGTTGGCGAGCGTCGTCAGCGGTGAGCCTCCCCAGACCGCCACCCGGACGCGGGTCAGTCGGGGCTCGATCGGCAGCCGCGGGTGGAGGATGATGAACGTGATGAGGATGTTCGACTTCACGATCTCGTAGAGGAGGTAGGGGACGTACAGCGACAGGCGGACGAGCTGGACGCCGAGGCGGCGCAGCCGCGGTCGCTCGGACATCGTCACCCGATGGAGCGATCCGGCGACGATGCCGGCGGCGATGGTGCCGGTGACGAGTTCGTAGAAGAGGTCGAAGGTGTCGCCGGTGACGATGGCGAAGCCGCCGAGCAACTGGTAGAAGAGGAACGAGACCGCGAACAGGAGCCCAAACTGGACCGCCCCGCCGGGCCGGGTGAGGCGGCTCCTCCGGACGGGGGTCTCTACCGGCGCCTCCTCGACCGTGTAGCCGCGTTCGACCAGCGAGACCTCCATCGCCCGCAGGAGCGGGACGTTGCCGCCGGGGCTGTACTCCGGGTCGACGACGATCCGCTCCACGCCGTGTGCGTCGGCGTAGTCGGCGAGCACCCCCGCGTAGTCGTCCGGGCTGAACATGTACTGCTCCTCGCCGATGATGGCGGTCTCGACCGCCGGCGTGGTACCCGAGGCGTCCTCGCGCGCCCAGACCTGGACCCGGTCGAGCAGGGTCTCGACCTCGCGTCGGACCGCCGGCTCGACGTCGCCGGCGCTGTGCCAGGCCACCGGGACCACGAAGTGGATCGCCGAGGCGTCGGTCTCCTCGGCCACGCCGACCGCGTAGCCGACCGTCTGTCGCAGAGTGACCGACTCCCCGACGGGGACGAGCACCGTACCGCCGCCGTCCGCCTCGGGTGATTGGTCAGCCACTGGTGGTCACTACAGGCGTATACCGACACCCCACTCAAAACGATTTATCTTTTCGCCTCGCTCCAACCGCCACGGTCCGGGAACGGACACGACGGTCCGGCCCGGGTTCAGGGGCCACGGCAGGCGGCAGGCCCGGGGCCGTGCGGGGCAGGGCTGGGGCTGGGCCAGGGCCGTGCGGGGCAGGGCTGGGCTGGGCCGGATCCGAGCAGGGCAGGGCTGGGCTGGGCCGGATCCGAGCAGGGCAGGGGCTGGGCCAGGGCCGTGCGGGGCAGGGCAAGTGCTGGGCGGGCCCGGAACCGGGCCGGACCCAGACTCGGTCACCTCGATGGACGCGTGATCCCCGTCCAGCAACGTTTAACAGACGGGGAACCGACGCTCGGCCATGACCGAGTCGGTTCGGGCGTTCGTGCCCGGCCACGTGACGGGCTTCTTCAGCGCCCACCCTGACGACGACCCGACGCGGGCCGGGTCACGAGGGGCTGGCGTGGCGCTGACCGACGGCGTGACGGTCGCCCTCGAGGAGGGATCCGGGATCGCCGTCGACGGCGAGGAGGTGGCCCTGGAGGCGGTCGACCGGGTCCTGGACGCCCTGCGGGTCGAGGCACGCGTCGTCGCCGAGTCGGATCTCCCGCTCGGCGCCGGGTTCGGGGTCTCTGGCGCGCTGGCACTCGGGACGGCGCTGGTAGTGAACGAGGCGTTCGATCGCGGGCTCTCGGAGAACGAGCTCGTCACGATCGCCCACGGCGCGGAGGTGCAGGCGGGCTCGGGGCTCGGTGACGTCGTCGCCCAGGCGCGCGGCGGCGTCCCGATCCGCCTGGAGCCAGGGGCGCCACCCCACGGGGCGCTGGACGGCATCCCGGCCCGCGGCCGAGTCGAGTACGCGACCTTCGGCGAGCTGTCGACCGAGGCGGTCCTGTCCGGCGACACCGGGGAGCTGACGGCGGCGGGCGGACGGGCCCTGTCGTCGCTCGTCGCCGAGCCCACCCTGGAGACCGTGATGTTCGCCTCGCGGCGGTTCGCGCGCGAGGCGGGCCTGCTGACGCCGACGGTTCACGACGTCGTCACCGACGTCTCCGCGGCCGGCGGCGAGGCCTCGATGGCGATGCTCGGCGAGACGGTCTTCGCCCTGGGCACGGGCCTGACGGACGCCGGGTACGACGCGGACCATTGTGCCATCTCCGCGGCCGGCGCGCACCTGCTGTAGGGTCGAGGGGCGGAAACCCGACCGCCGATCCAGCATCGTCGACCCCTGTACATTTTTGTCGTCGAACCGAACACAGAACATGGTCAGAGCCTCCACGGTCGTCATCCTCGCCGGCGTCGGCCTGCTGTTCGTCCCGATCCCCCCGATCGCGACCATCCTCGGGGTGCTCACCATCCTGACCGGGGTGGGGCTTCGCGTGTTCAAAGACAAGTGAACTCCCGGTGACGATCCGGCGCTCCCGATGACGAGCCCGAACACCTGGCGACGATCCCGAACTCCCAACGACGATCCGTCGAACGCGTGCAGCCCCCGCTGATCGGACAGCGGGCGAATCGCCACTTCGGGGGTCGCCCCGGTGAGCGTTGCTCATCACAGCGGTCGATTTCGATGTCCAATAGTGTGTGACGGTTGACGGTTCGATTTGGTATATAATCTTTTTGGCCAGGTACTGTTTTGTTACATTCTTCGATTCGAGTTCCGATATTATTTAACGGTACTGCTATCGATATATACGTCGGAGCGACGGGGGACCTCACCCCGTCGGGACCAACGGACGCGACACGCGTCGCTGGTGGAACACCCAGCACGGTGACGCGGGACCCATCGGCGAGGGTGCGGTGGACGCGAGCCGCTGCTGTCGGCGTCGGGACGCCCGCACGCTGGTGGCCAGCCAGACATCGGCAGACCTCGCGCAGCCGCCGCACGCGCCGAACGACAGCCGTCTCCGGACTACCGACGGGTACGTCTCGACGATCGGCCGGTCGCACCGACGCCACGAACCACCCGAACCGACGACCATGACAGACCACAACGACACCACACCGACATCGAACGGAGGTATCGACCGACGAACAGCGCTGAAGGGAGGGGCGGTTGGGCTCGCCGCCCTCACCGGCTTCGCGACGAACGCGGCCGCCCACCACGACCCCGGCCATGGAGGGGGCGGAGGTGGCGGGGGCGGAGGCGACAGCGGCGCGAACCAGTTCCGGTTCGCCGGCCAGACGTGGGACCACATGTACGCATCTGCGGATGACGATACCGAGAACGCATCCGAGATCAAGGAGCTCCTCCGTCTCGAAGACGTAAAGAAGTCCAACAGCTGGCAGGATTCGCTCACGTTCCTGCCGAGCATCGAATCGTGCCTCATTACTGATATCGGACTCACTGGGGACGAGGATCGATCACGAGCCGCAGCTGGCGTGCTCGGCTGGGTGGAGATTCGGGAGTCCGGCGGAGGTCCCGAAGACTGGCAGATGGTCACGGTCGATAACGATCTGGTCGATCCACCGCAGCAATCCGAAATAGACGAGGAGGGGAACCTCGTCGGTGAGACCGAGCGGAAGTTCAATCTCGCCCGTGGGGTCGTCGGCTACAACACCCGCGACTTCCACGCGGAGTGGGATCTGACCGAGATCACCGAAGCGATCGAGGAGCTTCAAGAGGCGGTCGAGTATCTCGACGAGGAGGACGAGTACGAGTTCGATTCGGACTGGGACGAGCTGTTCCTCGACATGTACATCCAGACCCGGAGCGCCAACACGTTCAACCTCACCAAGACGAACATCCCCGGTACGCACGACGTCCGGCTCATGGCAGCGCTCCACGTCTTCGTGGACGACGACTCCGACTACGACGACGTGCAGGCACAGGCGGTCGTCGGCAACAGGCAGATGCTCGTCGAGCCGCGGAAGATCCGCGCCGAACAGGATTAAGGACGACACGGCGTGACGGGGGGTACCGACGGCGTTGCGGCGGACCCCAAACAACCATCCGGCCTGGTAGATAGCGATCCATCTCCTGGCGATCTTCGAGCACTGATTCGAACTTGATTCGAACCCGTGTCGATTCCTAATTCGAACCTGATTCGAAACTGATTCGAACCTGTATTCGATACCTGAGTCCACTCCGGATTCGATCCGCGGGGGGCGATCACCGGGACCGGCGACGATCCCGATCGCCCGGCGGTCCTTCGAATGGACGCCGGTTCCGATGCGTTTTACGTCCCCGCAGTAGACGTTCCGGTCATGAGCAACGACGCTGACGACGCCGAGGACGTCGACGACGCGGACGCGGACCAGGAGTTCCGCACCGAACGCGACAGCCTCGGCGAGATGCAGGTCCCGGCGGAGGCCTACTGGGGCGCCCAGACCCAGCGCGCAGTCGAGAACTTCCCCATCTCGGGGATCGCCTTCGACCGCCGGTTCGTCCGGGCGCTCGGGATCGTGAAGAAGGCGTCCGCGAAGGCGAACAACGAGCTCGGCCTGCTCGATGACGACCACGCGGAGGCCATCGTCGCGGCCTCCGACGAGGTCATCGCCGGCGCCCACGACGCCCACTTCCCGGTGGACGTCTTCCAGACGGGCTCGGGCACCTCCTCGAACATGAACGCCAACGAGGTAATCGCCAACCGGGCGACGGAGATCTCCGGCGGCGAGGTCGGGACCAAGGAGATCCACCCCAACGACCACGTCAACTACGGGCAGTCGTCCAACGACGTGATCCCCACCGCGATGCACGTCGCCGCCCTCGAGGCCGTCGAGAAGGACGTCATCCCGGCGCTTTCGGCCCTGGCCGACGAGCTCGGCCGCAAGGAGGAGGCGTTCGACGGCGTCGTCAAGACGGGCCGCACCCACCTCCAGGACGCGACGCCCGTCCGGCTCGGCCAGGAGTTCGGCGGCTACCGCACCCAGATCGAGAAGGGCGTCCGGCGGGTCGCCTCGACCCGCGAGCACCTCGCGGAGCTCGCCCTCGGGGGCACCGCGACGGGGACGGGCCTCAACACCCATCCCGAGTTCCCGACCCTCGCCGCCCAGTTCATCTCCTCGGAGACGGGTCTCGAGTTCCGCGAGGCGGACGACCACTTCGAGGCGCAGGCCGCACACGACGCGATGAGCGAGGCCCACGGGGCCCTGCGGACGGTGGCGGGCTCGATGAACAAGATCGCCAACGACCTGCGGCTGCTCGCGTCGGGGCCGCGAAACGGGCTCGGCGAGATCGAACAGCCCGAGAACCAGCCCGGCTCCTCGATCATGCCGGGGAAGATCAACCCGGTGATCGCGGAGGCGGTCAACCAGGTCCACAAGCAGGTCGTGGGCAACGACGCCGCCGTCGCCGCCGGGGCGGCCCGCGGCGAGCTCGACCTCAACCTCTACAAGCCGCTTTTGGCCCACAACTTCCTCCAGAGCGCGACCCTGATCGCGAACAGCGCCGAGCTGTTCGGCGAGCGCTTCGTCGCGCGGCTCGAGGCAAACGAGGCCCACTGCGCCGAGCAGGTCGAGCAGTCGATGGCCCTGGCGACCGCGCTCAACCCGGCCATCGGCTACGACGACGCCGCCACGGTGGCCAAGCAGGCCCTCGACGAGGGCAAGACCGTCCGTCAGGTCGCCGTCGAGGAGGGCTACCTCACCGAGGAGGAGGCCGACGAGGTGCTGGACCCCCGCGCGATGACCGAGCGGGTCATCCTCGGGATGGAGGACTGAGACGGGCGGCTGATCTGGCTGCGTGCGGGGGGCTACGCTCGAGAACCGACAGTCTGCTCGGACGATGCTGCGGTGCGTGGACCAAAGGCATACCCCGTGAGTAGCGTCGACGGCCACGGACGGCGATCGCCCAGGTAGCTCTCAACCAAGAAACATATAATGGGTCGACCCCACGACAGCGTGACGACACATGAAGCGAGTCACAGTGGTGATCGTCGCGGTCCTGCTCGTGAGCACCGTCCTCGCCGGCGGCCTCGTCGCCGCCGACGGGGCCCACGCCGGGAGCGACCGCGCGCCGGACTGTCCCGAATCCGGGTTCGTCAGCGGTCTCGTCCAGGACGTCACGCCCGACTTCCTCCAGGACCTGATCGGGAGCCTCCCCGTCCCCGGCTTCGTCGAGAGCTTCTTCGGCGCCGGAGACGACTGCTGAACCGGGGTGGAGGACGAGTTCTGGATCGGGACGGAGGGATTCCGTGCCCAGGGATCATGATATATAAATCTTTCTTCCGTTTGCCTGGACGCTCGGGCGTGTCTACGAAAAATCGCCAGACTGCTATCGATTTTAATCGGGGTTGATCCGGGTTGATCGGGCTGGATAAACAGTAACGGCCGGGGGTTTATACGTGGATCCGGGCGCTACCGTTGGACGCTATGAGACGAACCAGCCTGCTCGTGGCGGCGATGCTGGTCGTCGGGATGCTGGTCGTCCCGGCGGTCGCCGTCGCGGGGGACGACACGAACGACACGAACGACACGAACCATGCGGACGCGGACGCCGACGTCGCACCTGGTGAGCGCCTCTCCGGCGTTGTCGGGGTCCAGCAGGCAGAGTTCGACGGCGAGATAGAGCGCAACGCGTTCACCATCGCGCTCGAGCGCGCGGACGACAACGCCACCGAGGCGAGCCTCATCGCCGAGAAGCTCGACGAGACCGAGGAGCGGCTCGCGGAGCTGGACGAACGGAAGGACGAGCTGGACGAGCAACGAGCCGACGGTGAGATCACTGAAGGCGAGTACCGCGCCGGGATGGCCCAGCTCGCGGTCGAGGCCGACACCGTCGAGGACCAGCTGAACCAGAGCAACGCGAGTGCCGCCGAGCTCCCCGACGAGGTCCTCGAGGCCAACGGCGTGAATGTCTCGGCGATCCAGGAACTGCAGGAGACCGCCAGCGAACTCAACGGCGAGGAGGTCGCGGCCATAGCCCAGAGCATCGCGGGTGACGACCACGGCGAGATCGACCGCGGTGACTACGGCGAGCAGCCCGACGAGGCCGGACAGTCCGACGACGAGCAACCTGGCGCAGACGACCGGGACGTCGGGGTCGACGACGAGGACGTCGACGACGCTGACAATGACGATACCGGAGACGGTCAACCCGGTGGCAGTCACGATGACGTCGGGTCTGACGAAGACGCCTGATACCAGGTTCGAGAGCGAATACCATCGCGACGCTGGTGCTTCACCTTCACGGTCGGTCTGCAGCCGACCGTGACGTTCGGAATGCAATTCCGGTAGTCGGCCCCCATAACAGATGAATACAGACACGACACGCGTACTGGGAATCCTGATAGCCATCGCGCTGGCGACCTCCCTCGTGGCGGCCCCGGTCGCCGCCCAGGACGACCACGAGGAGTTCCTCG
>SLIW01000585.1 GCA_007135435.1 Natronomonas sp. | reverse complement strand
GGACCAGGGTGTTCATGCCGTCGATGGCCGACACGCCGGTCTGGATGAACTCCTCAGGGTATTCGCGGGCGGTCGGGTTCATCGCGGCGCCGACGATCGGGCGCTCCTCGTCGGGCTCGATCTCGGGGCCGCCGTCGATCGGGTCGCCCGACCCCGAGAGGACGCGGCCGAGGAGGTCCTCGGTCAGGGGCATCCGGAGGGTCTCGCCGAGGAACCGGACCGACGAGTTGCGGTCGATGCCGGAGGTCCCCTCGAAGACCTGGATCGCGACGTACTTCGAGGTCGACTCCAGGACCTGGCCCCGACGGGTCTCGCCGTCCGGCGTCTCGATCACGACGATCTCGTCGTAGCCGACCGGCTCGTCGACCTCCGCGAACACCAGCGGGCCGCTGATCTCGGTTATCGTCTTGTATTCCTTCTGCATGGTCAGAACTTCTCCTCCAGCTGAGCGGTGATCTCCTCGGCGATGTCGTCGACGAACGCCTCGGCCTCGTCGTCGGGGGTGGTCCCGATGCGGTTGAGCCGCGGCGCGGCGTCGATGTCGGCGATCTCCTCGACGGGCACGCCCGCCTGCAGCGCCCGGAACGCCTCGTCGTTGAAGTGCTTGATCGCCGTCAGCATCAGGTAGGTCTTCTCCGGCGGGCAGTAGGTGTCGACGTCGTGCAGGGCGTTCTGCTGGAGCCAGCCCTCCCGCAGGTAGCGGGCGATCTCGAGGGTCAGCTGCTGGTCGTCGGGCAGGGCGTCCTTGCCGACGAGCTGGACGATCTCCCGGAGCTCGGCCTCCTCGTCGAGGGTGTCGATCGCCCACTGGCGGATCTCGGGGTACTCCTCGGCGACGTTCTCGCGCCACCACGGGTCGAGCTGGTCGCGGTACAGCGAGTACGACTCGTTCCAGTTGATGGCCGGAAAGTGCCTACGCTCCGCGAGGTCGGCGTCGAGCGCCCAGAAGCACTTCACGATGCGGAGGGTGTTCTGGGTGACGGGCTCGGAGAAGTCGCCGCCCGGCGGAGAGACCGCCCCGATGACCGAGATGGAGCCCTCGGTCCCGTTGATGTTCTCGAACTTGCCGGCGCGCTCGTAGAACTGCGAGAGGCGCGCGGCCAGGTACGCCGGGTAGCCCTCCTCGCCGGGCATCTCCTCGAGCCGCGAGGAGATCTCGCGCATGGCCTCCGCCCACCGCGAGGTGGAGTCGGCCATCAGCGCCACGTCGTAGCCCATGTCGCGGTAGTACTCGGCGATCGTGATGCCGGTGTACACACACGACTCGCGGGCGGCGACGGGCATGTTCGAGGTGTTCGCGATGAGGCTCGTCCGCGCCATCAGCGGCTTGCCCGTCTTCGGGTCCTCGAGCTCCGGGAAGTCCTCGATGACCTCCGTCATCTCGTTGCCGCGCTCGCCGCAGCCGACGTAGACGACGATGTCGGCGTCGGCCCACTTCGCGAGCTGGTGCTGGGTGACGGTCTTGCCGCTCCCGAAGGGTCCGGGGATGGCCGCCGTCCCGCCCTTCGCGATCGGGAACAGCCCGTCGAGGATCCGCTGGCCCGACACCAGGGGCGTCGTCGGCGTCTCCTTCTCGACGGTCGGCCGCGCCTCGCGGACCGGCCACTCCTGGTGCATGGTGATCTCCTCGCCGGTGTCGAGCTCGACGATCGGCTCGTCGACGGTGAAGTTGCCCGACTCCACGGCGACGACCTCGCCGCCCTCGGAGTACGGGGGCACCAGCACGCGGTGCTCGATGCTCTCGGTCTCCGGGACGGTCCCGACGACGTCGCCGGCGGCCACCTCGTCGCCCTCGCTCACCTCGGGGGTGAACTCCCAGGTGCGCTCGAGGTCGATGCCGGGCGCGTCCACGCCGCGGTCGAGGAACGCCCCCATCTCCTCCTCGAGGACGTCCAGCGGGCGCTGGACGCCGTCGTAGATGCTGTCGAGCATCCCGGGGCCGAGGTCGACCGACAGCGGCTCGCCGGTGTTGGCGACCGGTTCGCCCGGTGCGACGTCCGAGGTCTCCTCGTAGACCTGGATGGTGGTCAGGTTCCCCTCGATCTCGATGACCTCGCCCATCAGGCCCTCGTCGCCGACGTAGACGACGTCGTTCATCCGGGCGTCGAGGTCGACGGCCGTCACGACCGGGCCGCTGACGCTCTCGATGACGCCATCACTCTCGGTGTCTGGTGTTGTAGTCTGGCTCATGTTAATCTTCCATCAGGTCGATGCCGATGGCGCGTTTGATCTGCTGGCGGAGCGTGCCCGAGCTGGCGCCGCCACCCAGGGTGACGACGACCGGCTCGACGCTGGTGTCGACGCGCTCGCGGACGGTGCGCGACAGGAGGTCGGTGTCCTCGTCGTGCATCACGACGATGCCGACCCCCTCGTCGTCCAGCACCGCCTCGACGGCGTCGTCGAGCTGTTCGTCCTTCTCGTCGTCCGACACGTTCTCGAATCGGCGCACGCCGGCCAGCCGGAACCCGGTGGTGAAGTCCGGACTGCCGACGACCGCGATCTCGCGACTGCTGCTCATCGGATCACCTGTGTCCCGTTAGCGATCATCGGATCACCAGCTCCTCTTCGATCTCCTCGACGGAGAGGCTGGCCTCGCGGCCGCGGGCGATCGCCCGGATGTTCTCGACCTCGCGTTCCTTGGCGAGGACGTACGCGAGCACCGGACAGACCGACAGCGGGTAGCGGTTCGACAGCTTCCTGGAGTACTCCAGGAGCGCCGCCTCGATGGCGTGCTCGAACCCGATGAGGCTCTCCGCCCCGGCCAGCTCGTCGAGCGCGTCCGCGAGTTGGTCCCCGTAGGTGCTCTCGCGGATGCGGGCGACGAGCTCGTCGGTGTTCCGGGCGAGCTGTCGGAGCTCCTCGGCGTCGAAGAGCCGGCCGCCCTCGATGAAGTACGCGCCGGGGTCGATGTCGGCGCCGCTGCGGGCGATCCGCAGGGCGTTCCGCAGGTTGCGGAAGTCGATCTCCGCATGGAGGAACTCACGGTAGAGGGCGGTCGGCGAGTCCGGTTCCGGGTCGCCGACCTCGTCGAGCAGGTGCGCGTAGAACGCGCGGTCGACGGCGTTCTCCAGGGGCACCAGCACGCCCTCGCTCTCGTAGTCCGGCATGGCCTCCTCGAGCGGGTCGCCGAAGATGGTCCCCGACAGGACCTCGACGACCTCCTCGATGCTCGTCGCCTCGACGAGCCGGTCGAGGCGCCGCTCGGAGAACTCGCCGGTCCTGATGAGGTCGTCCTCGATGTCCTCGCGGTCGGCGTCCGTGTAGATGCCGCGGATGACCGTCTTGACGTTCCAGGCGTCGAACTTGCGGAGGTAGTTCGCGACGTAGCCGTACAGCGGGCCCTCCGCCCACCGGAGCAGGTCGTCGAAGTGCTTCGCGAGGTTCCGGACGAGGGCGTACTCGACGAGGTCGACGCCCGAGTGCCGCGCACCCAGGGCGTTCATCTCCGTCTCGTACTCGGTCTCCTCCATGAACCGGGCGATCTCGCTCGGTCCCATGCGGACCAGCTTCCGGTAGTCGTCGGCGTCGAACAGCTTCGCCCGTCGCGAGCGGACCCGGGCGGTGACGTACTCGTAGTTCGAGCTCCCCTCCGTCCTGACGCTCATCGCTGGCCTCCTCCGTTCATCTCAGTGCTCCCTGCCGTGCATCTCAGGCCTCGTCCCCGAAGAGCCTGGCGCTGATCTCGCGGAGCTCGTCCTCCCAGACGTCCTCGAGGATGGAGTCGAACGTGTTGTTCACCCGGACCCGCGACTCGTCGGACTCCACGACGACGCCACCCAGGCAGTCGATCGGGTCGCCCACCTCGTAGCCGTCGTGATCTTCCAGGATCGAGGCCAGGAGCGCATCGTCCTCCGCGCGGCCGTGGACGCGGGCGGTCTCGGCGTCGAACTCCGCGGCGGCGGCCTCGAGGAGCGATCGCGTCAGCTCCTCGCGCTCCGCGCCGTCGATGTCGGCGATGCGCGACTCGACATCCTCGCGGGCTTCCTCGAGGACCTCGCGGCGGGCCTCGAGGCGCTTCTGCTTGGCCTCGAGCTTCGCACTGGAGAGCTTCTGCTCGCGCTCCTGGGCGACGGCTCGTTCGGCCTCGGCCTCGGCCTCCCTGACGATCTCCTCGGCGTCGCGCTCCGCCTGATCGACGATCTCGTCGTAGCGCGCGTCGCCCTCCGCGCGGATCTCCTCCGCGCGCGTGCGGGCTTCGTCTCGGATGTCCTCTACGACCGTATCAAGGCTCATGGTGTACGAAGTCGGTGCCGTTCAGACGACGAAGACGACGACCAGCGCCAGGATGACGAGCGTCTCCGGCAGGACCGTCATGATGAGTCCCCGGCCGAAGAGGTCCTCGTTCTCGGCGATCGCGCCCATCGCCGCCGCGCCGATACCGCGCTCGGCGATCCCCGCGCCGAGGGCCGCCAGACCCACCGCGAGGGCCGCCGCCGCCGTCGCGAGGTGCTGGGCGGCCTCGGGTTCCCAGCCGCCGTTCTGCAGTACCGGTGCAACACTGCTCAGTGCCGTAGCAATTTCGAACATGGTTGATCTCCCGTGGGCGGATTCACTGCTATCCGAACGTCCGGATATGTTCGCACGGAGTTCATAAAACTTCCCAAATACCCCCGAGAGCGGCCGTCAGATTGACGTGCGAAGCGTTCACAGGACGCCCGGTCGTCGGCCCACTTGGACCGGAGAACCAGCCCTGCTGGCCCACGTCGAGTGAGGGTTCCGCGGATCGATTGGTCGGGGAAGTAACAGTTTCTCGATGTCGTCGCCCACCGGCCTCCCGGTCGGCAGGAACCGCGCCGCCGAACGTCTGGAACGTTCGTCGACCGGCACGCACGGCCGACGGGGTCGCACAGCAGAACGTCTGGAACGGTCGTCGGTGGGCAAACGCAGAGCCGGCGAGAACGCCCCTCCGGGCCGCCGTCAGTCCTCGGTCGTGAAGCGCCGCTCGTAGCCGAAGGGTTCGTACGGCTTGCCGCCGCCCTCGTAGAACTTGTTGAAGAACTCGACGTACTCGAGACGGATCCCCTGCAGGCCGGCGGCGGTGATCCCCAGCAGCAGGACGATGATGTGGCCGATGACGAAGATGAGCGCCCCGACCAGCAGGGCGACGATGAACATCGCCCCGGTGGCGTCGGGGAGCAGGCCGGCGAACATGATCGAGCCTCCCTGCTCCTGGACGGCGGACTCGGCCGCGGCGAGGCCGCCCATCTCGTTGTAGATGAAGTGGACGCCCCCGTCGGGGTCCTGGTAGGCGCCGAAGACGAGCAGGTTGACCACGAAGGCCATCCCGCCCTTGGCGAGCAGCACCGCCGCGATCCGCGTGTACGATAGGATGTTCACGAGGACGTTGAGGCTCTCCATCACGCCGATGCCGCCCTCGCCGTAGACGAGCATGGCGAAGCCGACCGCGCCGACCACCAGCCCGGCGATCCCGACCCCCTCCGGGAGGCCGCCGAAGCCGAGCTCGTAGGCGACCTGCTGGGCCTCGACGGTCGCCCCGCCGACGGTCGCCCCCTCGGCGTTGAACGTCGTGAACAGGAGGTCCGGCTTCGCGTCCATCGCGTGGGTGCTGAACACCCAGGTCCAGACCCCGACCATCAGGAGGAGCCACGACAGGTTCTCGACGGCCGACTCCGTCACGCCGTGGTGGAGGTCGTCGACGAACCCGAAGACGTAGCCGATGGTGAGGTGCACCAGTCCCAGCACCAGGCTCACGATGAGCCAGGCCCACGCGAAGGCGATGTTCTGCGGCGAGAGGCCCTTGTCCATCGGGGCGCCGCCCTCGCCGAAGACCACGTAGCCGAGCTCGTGGAGGCCGAAGAACTCCCCGTAGAGCACCCCGAAGATGATCGTGAAGACGCCGGCCCAGATGGCGACCCCGCCGAGGCTCCGGAACCCCGGACTGTCGAACTTCGCCATCAGGTACCACCCCATGAGGCAGTAGAGGATGCCGTAGCCGACGTCGCCGATCATGAACCCGAAGAAGGCAGGGAACGTGAGGAACAATACCAGCGTCGGATCCAGCTCGTTGTACCGTGGCCGGTTGATGATGCCGACGAGCAGCTCGAAGGGCTTGGCCGCCTTCGTGTTGTCCTGGATGACCGGCGGCGTCCCGCCGCTCATGGCGTAGCCGCCGTCGGCGACCACCTCCTCGTCGCGGGCCGCCTCGGTCGGGCCCGTCTCCTCCGCTTGTTCCTCACCCGCGTCCCCGTCCTCGAGCTCCTCGCGCTCGTGGGCGTGGCCGTCCTCGAAGGACGCCCGCTCGAGCTCCTCGATCTCGACGTGGTCGCCGACGGCCGACCGGACCGTCTCGACGAGGTCGACGTACCGCTCGGTCGGGATCCAGCCCTCGGCGACGAACGCGTTGGCGGTCGTCGCGAAGGTGAGCGGCGCCTCGCGCTTCTGGACCTCGATGGAGAGCTTCTCCTCGGCGGCGAGCAGGAACCCGGCGACGTCGTGGCGGACGTCCTCGAGTTCGTTCTCGACGGTCCCGAGCCGCGAGGTGACCTGCTGGCGGCGGCGCTCGAGGTCCTCGACGTAGGACGCGGGGCTCGTCGCCTCCACAGCCCCGGCCCTGGACCCGGACCCGGACCCGCTCCCGCCACCGGCGTCACCTTCGTCAGCAGCCTCATCGGCCGCGTCGTCGGCCGCCTCTTCGACCAGGTCGGGCAGCTCGTACGGGGTGAACGGGGTACCGACCAGCACGTCCTCCAGGTCGACGGTCGGGTAGACGAAGAGGGCGACGTCGTCGCCCGCCTCGTACAGCTCGAACGCCTCGACCTCGTCGGCGTCGGTGAGCGCACCCCGGAGCTCCTCGGCGTCGCCCTCGCCGACCGCCGTCGTCAGCGAGTCGTACCCCGTGAGCAGGTCGAGGTCGATGCCGAGCTCCGCGAGGGGCCGCGCCGCGTCGATCCGGTCGTCGATCCGGCGCATCTCGTCGCGGAGCTCCGTGCGGCGGTCGTCGAGTTCGTTGACCCGGCGGCGCGTCTCCTCGAGCTTCGTCTCCAGCGTCTCGTCGTCGATGATCCGGGCCCGACCGGCGTCCTCCCGTTCGACGCCGAGGGTGCTCTCGAGGGCGCGGACGGTGACGAGTTTCTCGGCCGCCTCCTCGGCCCCCTCCACGGGGTCACCCGGTTCGAAGCCCTCCCAGGTGTCGTCGTAGTCGGTGACGTGCAGGAGGTGCAACTCGTGGACCGCCTCGATCACCTCGTCCATCACCCGTTGGGATCCCGTCACCGAGACCCGGCTCATCCGCTTAGGTCTGAGACTGCTCATTCACCGCCTCCGTGAAGCGTTCCACCGCGTACTCGATCGCCCCCTCCTTCCGTTCCTCCGCCGCCGAGACCAGCGCCTCCCGTCGTGTCTCGCCCTCCGCGAGGATGGACTCCCGCTCGGCCTCGATCTCCTCGCGGGCCTCCTCGAGGCGCGTCTGCTTCAGCGACTGGGCCTCCTCGCGCGCCTGCTCGCGGATCCGGTCGGCCGCGTCGCGGGCCTCGGCGATCCGCTCGTCGCGGTCCGCCTCCGCCTCGGCCACGATCTCGTCGGCCTCCCGCTCGACCTCCTTGATCCGCTGTAGAACCTCTGGCCTGGCCATGGTTACGTCGGTCGGAGGTTCGGAAAGCGGCTATTTGGTAGTTGCGAAAGGCCGACGACCGGCCGCGGATGGACGACTGCTGCCACGTGACACGTCACCCACCGGGTAGACGACAGCGCCACGTCACCCACCGGATAGACGATTCCGCCAAGCCACACACCGGGTGGACGATACCGCCTCGCCACACATCGACCGACCACAGGCGGCGCACCACCCCGTTTGCTTTGGCAGGAGTTATGCCCCGGCCCCGGCAACTCCAGGTAATGGGACTGCTGGAGGACAAGGCACGCGCCAGGCTCTTCTACCGCTACCTCTCGCGGGTGTACGACACGATCAACCCGTTCATCTGGAACGAGTCGATGCGCGACGAGGCGCTGTCGTGGATCGACCTCGAGGCGGGCGACCGGGTCCTCGACGTGGGCTGCGGGACGGGCTTCGCCACCGAGGGGCTCCTCGCCAACACCGACGACGTCTGGGCCCTCGACCAGTCGATCCACCAGCTCGAACGGGCCATCCGGAAGTTCGGCGTACACGGTGAGGTCCGGTTCCACCTCGGAGACGCCGAGCGCCTCCCGTTCGCGGACGACAGCTTCGACGCGTACTGGTCGTCGGGCTCCATCGAGTACTGGCCGAACCCGGTCGCGGCCCTCGAAGAGGCCCGTCGGGTCACGAAGCCGGGCGGCCCCGTGCTGGTCGTGGGGCCGGACTACCCGAACTCGACGGTCTTCCAGAAGCTGGCCGACGCGATCATGCTCTTCTACGACGAGGACGAGGCCGACCGGATGTTCGCCGAGGCCGGATTCGACCGGTTCGAACACCACATCCAGCAGCGCGCCCCCGGAACCCCGCGGGCGATCACCACCGTGGCCTACGTGCCGAACCCTGGGGACCACGACGACGACCGTGTGGACGATCGCGAAGCCCAGGACGACGTCGAGGCGGATCCAGCCGGGTAATGTCGATGCAGAGGCTGCGGCCAACGGCGATGCCGACGCAGACGCCGACGCCAATGCCGATGCCGACGCGGACGCCGACGCCAATGCCGATGCCGACGCAGACGCCGGACGACGAGCCGAGACCGGCGCGGAGTCTAGACCGGTGGCGGGGTCTAGACCGGGGTCGGAGTCAGGACTGCGAGCGAGACTGAATCCTGATCCAGGACCGGGACAGACGGTGACGAGGTAGCCTGCACCTCCGTCTCGAGCGTCGCGACGGGCGTCTCGTACACGTAGAGTCGGACCTCGAGGGTCGCCCCCGCCGTCGGTGTCGGGCGGTTCGTCGAGGCGATCCGGAGGGTCGCCGCCTCCCCGGCGGTCCACTCGCCACCGGTGGCACTGTTGAACGGGCCCGTCGG
>SLIW01000492.1 GCA_007135435.1 Natronomonas sp. | reverse complement strand
GTGGAGGGATTTGAACCCTCGACCTAATCCTTACGAAGGATTCGCTCTGCCAGCTGAGCTACACCGGCACCGGTCACGTTCGTCCGTGGGGCGATAATCGGCATAAGGGTTGCGAACCGGACCGAGACCTCTGCACATTCCGCCCCGGGACCGGTAACCCGAACCCTTCTGGAGCGATTCGAGGGCGCGGCCGATCGACCTCCGACTCGGGGATGACGACCTGAACCCCAGCGAGCACCTCGCCAGCCGACCGTTCGAACGCCGGCGGAACCGTCGCGAGCTCCTCGACAGTGACGGTGCTGCTCGCGGTCTCGTTCGAGAGGGCGATCGCCTGCACGATGATGTTCTGATACCGCACCCCCAACCCGTCGTCATCGCGAACGTCGCTACTCGACGGCGATATCGATCACCCCCGCCGGGTGAGCACCACGTCGAGGCAGACGTTCAACTCGTGGGGGGCGTACGACCGTACCTCCCGCCGTGTCGTCACCTCGACGTCGTACCTCGGCTCGGCGGCGGCCCGGATCGCCTCCTCGCCTGGCCCGAACGGGTCGTCGGCTCCCTGGATGTCGTAGTAGTGGAGGACGCAGCGTTCGTCGGCCAGCCGGACGGCAGTGTCGAGGAACTCGTCGGCGGAATGTGGGAGGTTCATCACGATCCGGTCGGCCCAGTCGTCGTAGCCGTCGACCTCCCGGACGTCGCCGTGGATGGCGGTCACCCGGTCGGCGACGCCGTTGCGTTCGGCGTTGCGGCGGAGGTACTCGATCGCCGCCTCGTTGAGGTCGACGCCGACGCACTCGGCGCCCCGCCCGGCGGCGGGGACGACGAACGGGCCGACGCCGGCGAACATGTCGAAGAACCGCTCGTCCGGCTCGACCTGCTCGACGACGCGGCGTCGCTCGGTCGCCAGTCGCGGCGAGAAGTAGACGCGGGCGATGTCGAGCTCGAACTCGCAGCCGTACTCGCGGTGAATCGTCTCCGTGTCCTGGCCGACGAGGACGTCCCACCGTCGGACGCGGAGGTCGCCCTCGATCGGTGACGCCCGGTTGACGACCGTCTCGACTGGCAGGTCCGACTCGACGATCGCCGCCGCGATCTCGCGGGCGGTCGCCTCGTCGTCCTCGTCGACGATGGCGATGTCCCCGAGGCGCTCGTAGGACGGTTCGAAGCCCAGGAAGTCACTGGGGAGCGTCTGTGTCTCCCGGGGAGCCGGGGTCCGGTAGACGACCTCGAACGCCTCGTCGTCCGCAATGGCGATGGCGGCGGTCTCCTCGATCGGGATGTAGATGGTCCCGTCCTCGACCTCGATCTCGTAGTCGCCCGAGAGAGCGCCACGCTCCGCGAGCCGCTGGCGCATCTCCTCGCCCTCCTCGCGGGGGACGCGGACGCAGGGGACGTCGACGCCGCCGTCCCGGCCGGGGGCACCGTCGCCGGTCATTGGAGGTGCTCCGGGTGGCCGGGCGGTAAGACTGCCGCTTCATCGGCTACCAGGTTAGTGGACAGACTGGGTCGTGGCGCAGGCCAGCAGACCGTCGCCAACCCGCCCGCCGAACGCCGGGCTTTTGCCGACCGCCGGTGGAGGTGACGCATGCTCACCTTCGTCGGCCTCGGCCTCTACGACGAGCGCTCCATTACCGTCGAGGGCCGTGACGCGCTCCAGGAGGCCGACCGCGTCTTCGCGGAGTTCTACACGAGCCGGCTCGCCGGGACGACGGTCGAGGCGCTGGAGGACCACCACGGCGTGGACATCGAGGTGCGGGATCGCGAGGGGGTCGAACAGGATCCCGAGTCGATCCTCGATGCAGCAGCGTCCGCCGGCGACGCGGTCTTCCTCACGGCGGGCGACCCGATGATCTCGACGACGCACGTCGACCTCCGGCTCCGGGCGGCCGACCGGGGGATCGAGACGCGCATCGTCCACGGGACGACCGCGGAGGCGGCCGCGGCCTCCCTGTCGGGGCTCCAGAACTACCGGTTCGGGAAGGCCACCACGCTGCCCTTCCCCTACGCCCACGGGGGCGAGGGCGTCCCCGGGAGCGTCCTCGAGACCATCGCGGACAACCGCGAGCGGGGGCTGCACACCCTCGTGTACCTCGACATCAAGGTCGGGACGGGTCCCGACGGGCCCGACCCCGACCACGAGGAGTACATGACCGCCGACGTGGCGGCTGGGCTCCTCGCGGACGAGCTCGACACCGCCGGGGTGGCCGACGCCGCCGGGGGGGTCGACACCGTCGGGGTGGTCGTCGCACGCGCCGGGAGTCCAGAACCCCTCGTGGCCGCCGACCGGCTCGCGGCGCTCGCCGACCGGGACTTCGGCGAACCGCTCCACCTCCTGGTGGTCCCCGGGGACCTCCACCTGCTCGAGCACGAGGCCCTCGTCGAGCTCACCGGCGCGCCAGAGGCGGCGCTCCCGGATCCGGTCTGACGCGGTTCGACGCTTACCGGTCCATGGCCCGGCTTACCCGGCCGGCAGCCGCCCAGGGCTCAATCGTCGCCCGGGCGGGGCGGGCCGACGGCACCGTCGCTCGCCTCCGCTGTGGCGTCGGGGAGCAGCCCCAGTTCGGCCGCGGTGTCGCGGTCCTCGCCGGTCACCATGTAGGCGACGTCGTCGACGATGACGAGGAGCTCCGGCAATAGCCTGACCACGACGTAGGCGATGCCGACGAGCGCGACCAGTGAGAGCGCCTGACTGATGATCCCCTCGGCGACGATGTGCGAGACCATGTACGGGTCAGACTCTCCGAACAGCCACAGGAGGGTGGGGCCGTACCAGCCGGTGAACCACTGGTGGCCGAACGCCAGCCCGATGAACGTCGTCCGGGCGATGTTGAGGACGTAGATCACCGAGAGGGCCACGGCCAGCGCGGCCAGCTTGCGTCGGAGCGGCGCCCGGACGGCGGCGATGCAGCCGACGAAGATGGCCTTGCTCCCCAGCGCGGTACACGCCATGACGATGTTGAAGACGATGCCGCCGTGGTTCGGGTCCTCCGTTTCGAAGAAGAACGCCGCCTCGAAGCCGGCGTAGGCCTCTCGGTCCTCGCGGATCGGGACGACCTCGGGGTGGTGCCCGAGGAGGTTCATCACCAGCTCTGTCTGTCTGGTGACGTGCTCGACGAGCACCTGCCGGACGATCGGGATGGTCTCGGCGGGGAGGTAGACCAGCCCCATCACCGCCACCGCCCGGGACAGGACGAACAGCGAGTCCCGTCCATTGAGGACGAGGTATCCAGCGTAGACACAGAACGGCGCTCCGGCGAGCGCGAGGACCGCCTCGATGATGCTGTTGCGGACGAGGAAGAAGTGCGGCGCGAGCAGGAGCCAGAAGACCGCGAACAGCACCCACGCCCCCGCCACGACGTGTCGAGCGGCCGTTGGATACCGCCGCTCGGCGAGCGCGCCCGCCCCGAAGAGCGCGACGAGCAGCCACGCCAGCGGGTCCGTCACCGCCAGCACGTCGACGGGGAGGGACATCCTATCCTGGCGATGGGACGGTCGCCTATTGGCCTTGTCGGCCGCTGGACGCACCTCGTCCACCCGACGACGCCGGTCGCGGCTCGCCGACGTCCGTGCCGGATCCGGTGACGGTCATCGGGTGAGCTCGTCGGTGGCCGTCGACGCCACCGGTGGGTCTCCCCGGGCACCGTCGCGCTCCGCGACCACCGCCGAGGACGTCGGCGCTACCAGTAGATCTCGTCCGCCCGGTGCCTCGAGTCGTACGCGGCGAGGCCCTCGCCCAGGACGCCGGTCAGCCGGACGTCGTCGTAGAGCGTCGTGTAGGTGTAGTCGACGAAGGTCATCGGTAGCCGGAGCTCGCCGTCCCTACGGACCGCGCTGACGACGCCCGTGTAGGCGTGCTTGTGTCGTCGGTCGCTGACGTAGCAGGTCGCGACCGGGACCGTCTGCTCACGGGCGCCGACGGCGTGCAGGGCTTCCATCGACCGGTGGACCAGCTCCCAGCAGAAGATGCCCGTCCCGTCGGCCTCGGCGAGGGACTCGAAGTCCACGTCGTCCTCGAAGCGAGCGCGGAGGTCCGCGGCGCCGAAGATCACGTTGTCCTCGATCGACCCCGCGACGTACCGCGGGACGTCGTAGGTCGTGTGCGCCCTGAACCCCTCGACGAGGCCGTGGACCAGCGCCCGGGTGTCGGTGGGATCGACCCCAGCGAACGCCTCGACGACCTCCGGGTCGACCCGTCGGTCCCAGGTGGCCCGCATCGCCGTGACGGCCTCCGGTCTGGCGTCCGCTTCGGCGGCCTCGAGCCGGTCGAAGAACTGGGCCGGCTGGCTGTACTCGAGGGTGTAATCGTCCGCCGCCAGGGCCGCCGCGTCGACGAACAGCGCCTCGAGGCGGCCGTCGAGTCCGAGCTCGGCGTCGAACGCTGCCGCGTCCTCTGCGTCGGCGTCGTCGAACCGCAAGTAGCCGCTCCCGTCACCGTCGTCCGCGACGGCGACCACACCGTCGTCGGCAAGCCACACGCGGGCGCCGGCGTACGCCTCGTCGTAACTCGGCTCGAGCCGCTCGCCGACGAGCGGATCGAGGTCCTGGTCCAGGAGGTTCGTCCCCATGCCGAACTCCCCGTACCCGAGGACGGTGTTGTAGATCGCCCGGGCGGCCCCGACGCCGACCAGCCCGCCAGTACCCCCGAGGAAGAGTCGTCGTCGGGACAACTGGATCGGCGGGGCGTCGGAATCTCCATCGGTGGAATCTCCATCGGTGGAATCGCCAGCGTCACCGCTGCTCGAGTCAGCACTGGTGGAGTTGACCCTCTCGTTCTCGTCGATCGGTGTTTCGTCTCCGCCGTCGCCCTCGGAACCGTCGCGGGGGTCCGCGTCTGGTCGGCCCTCCGGGTCCGTCACGCCTCCGGGTCACCTCCGTCGGTCGCCGTGGCGGGTGGCCGGAGGGTCACCTCGTTGCCGGTCAGCAGGTAGAGCAGCTCCTCGCCGAGCTCCAGGATCTCCGGGACCCACCGCGAGACGAGCCACGCGATGGCGAGGAGGGCGACCACGGCGAGCCCCTGGGAGATCACGCGGTCGGCGACGAAGAACGACACCCGGGCGGGGTCCGAGAGGCCGAACGCGAGCATGACGGGACCCTCCAGCCAGTCGTAGGCGAACCACTGGTAGCCGTTCGCCAGGGCGATGAAGACGTTGCGGCCGATGTTGAGCACCCAGATGATGGCGACCGAGACGACCAGCCCGACGACCTTGCGGCGCAGCGGCGCCCGAACCGAGGCGATGAGACCGCCGAAGATGGCCATGCTCCCGATGCCGGTACAGGCGAAGACCACCCGGGAGGCGCGGCCCGTCTCCGGGAACCAGAAGGTGTTCATGAGCGTCGAGTCGGCCGCGGGGTCCTCGACGAACTCCATGCCCTCCGCGAGGTCGAGCCACTCGATGGCGACGGCGGTCTGGCGGGCGACGGCCTCGATGAGGAGCCCGCGGGCGACCGCCGAGGTCTCGAACGGCAGGTAGATCAGGCCCATGAACGCGACCGCCCGCGAGAGCAACAGCAGGGAGTCGCGTCCCTGCAGGAGCTTCCAGCCGACGAAGAGACAGGCGGGAACGGCGATCACGAGGAGGACCGTCTGGACGATGCTCCGGTGGACGAACGCGAAGTGCTGGATGAGTAGCAGCCAGAACAGCGCGAACAGCCCCCACGCGCCCGCGGTGAGGTGGACGGCCAGCTCCCGGCGGTCCTGCCAGTCGGCGACGACCCCGGCGAGGAAGGTGCCGATCACCACCCACGCCAGGACGTCGGTGTAGGGCAGCACCGACGTCTCGGCCAGCGTCTCCGCCAGCGTGGCCGCGGGGAGGCCCATTGTGCGACCGTACGCTACGAGGGGCATAGGTCTTGTTCTTGCCGGGGTCGTGCGGGAACCCCGGGCGACCGACCGGGGATCACACGGTGAGAGGACGTGTCGGCACGAGCGGCGTCCGCAAGCGCTGGTTACGCCGCCCCGCCATCAGAAGTCGTCCAGCGCCGACTGCGATGCCGCCGCGAGGACGTCGTCGCAGGTCGACCACGACCGCCGCGCACAGGCGGGCAGGTCGCCTGTCGTCTCGACGTACGCCGCGAGAAAGGATCGCGTGGTCGGGTCGCTCGGATAGCCACTGCCGACGCTGGCGAGATCACCGTACCGATCCTCGAGGGCTGCGACGTGCCCCTCGCGCGCGCTCTTGGCGAGGACACTCGCGGCGCCGACCAGCGGGTCGCTGGCGTCCGCCCCGTGTTCGGCGGTGACCGACACGTCGACGTCGGTCGCGTCCGCGACGCGTCTCGCGAAGCGCTCGGCGTCCACGTCCCCGGCGTCGCAGACTCCCACATCGCCAGGGCGGGCCACCTCCGCCAGGGCCCTCGCGTGGCCGCCGACCGTCAGGTCGTTCATGTTCCCCGCGTCGATCCGTGCCGGCGTCACCTCCGCGATGCCGATCTCGACGCGGTCCTCGGCCCGGAGCCGGGAGGCCAGCCCCTCGCGGCGCGCAGGCGTGAGACGCTTCGAGTCGTCGATACCGTCGGGGAGCGCCTCCCGCGGCGCCCGGACGGCCGCCACGAACATCGACCCGAGGACGGGCCCCTTCCCGGCCTCGTCGACGCCGACCTCCATGTGGCCGCAGGCAACGCGGGGTGACAAAAGCGTTGGCACCGCAGGGGTCCATCCGAGTCGGTCCGTATCGTGGGGCGTCGAGCCGGATGCATGGACGGTGTGCACCTGTCCTGGTGATCGTTCTCGCCCGTCTCGACCTAGTGGGGATACGCCATAGAGGTTCAAGGTCGGTATAGCGCTGTTAGTGGTGGACGTTCCGAATCGCTCGCAGATCTGGGCAACTAAGTCCTCGACCGACCGATCGCTGGCGGTACTGACCTCCAGCCACCGACCCCCGGCCGCCCGACCGCTTATGGAACGGCGAGGTGAAGCGGGAGACATGCTCACCCGGCTGGACGACCGGTTGTGGATCCACGAGGAACCGCTGCGATTCCTGGGGTTCGAGATCGGCCGGATCATGACCGTCGTGCGTCTCTCGAGTGGCGGCCTCTTCGTCCAGTCGCCCGCCGAACTCACCGACGAACTCGAGGCCGCGCTGGCCGACCTTGGGGAGGTCCGGTTCGTCGCCCCCGCGAGCAAGCTCCACGGACATCTCTACATGGAGCAGTACCGGGCAGCCTATCCCGAGGTCGAGCTCCTGGCGGCCCCCGGGCTCGCCGTCCGCCGGTCGGACCTCGAGTTCGACCAGCTGCTCGGGGACACCCCCGATCCCCGGTGGGCACCGGACGTCGATCAGCTCGCGATACTGGGGAACCGCTGGCTGACGGAGCTGGCGTTCTTCCACCGGCCGAGTCGGACGCTCGTCCTCGGGGACGTGGGGTACCACATCGGCCCCTCGAGCCCGCTGAAGACGCGGCTCATGGCCCGCCTCGCCGGTGTCTACCGGTCGATCGGGCCTCCCGCGGACTTCCGACGCACGATCACGAACGACGCCACCTTCCGCCGATGCATCCGGGACGTGCTCGCGTGGGACTTCGACCGGGTCGTCCCCGGTCACGGGGAAGTAATCGAGACGCGTGGGAAGGAGGCTGTGATCGAGGGGTTCGAACGGTTCCTCTGAGGCCGCGGGGGCGACCGGTCGCGGGGCCGACCAGTCGGAGAGGGGTGACCGGTCGGGTGAGGACGGCCGGTCGCGTGGGGACGACCGATCGGTCCTTTCGTGACAGATAGCCAGCTCCATCGCTATCCCGGTGAACCGTGAACCGAGAGATTTCTGCTCCCTACCAGACAACGGGATTTATTACGCTTCGGGAGAGACAGTGTGACATGGCAACACGAGGCAGGGGAGGGAAGACCCCCCTCGACCGGCTCCGCCGGCGGTACGAGACGACCCACAAGAAGTGTCCGGCCTGCGGGTTCATCGACGAGGACGGCAACTGGACGTGCCGGACCGACGGCCGCCGAATCGTCTACTACCACGTCTGTCCGAGCTGCGACGCCGACCGCGAACACACCTTCACCCTGTAGGGAGTCGATCACGCGCGGCACCACCATCTAGCGGCCGCTCCAGACGTACCTGGATCGGCACGTACCTGGATCGGTATTTTCGATTCTCGGTTGGCCGGTACGTGAACGGCGATCACGAATCGAAAATCCGACCGTAGAATTCGCTGAAATCTCTCCCCAAGAGCGCTCGTACACGAACAAATAAATTCAAATCATTCGATAATCGTCGGTGTATTCTTCACCAAGGTCAGTTGCAGAGCTCCGGTCGAGAATTTCGAACAATAAATGCTAAACCTCTGGAAACATATACGCTAACACGGGACCAACATTCCCATGAGTTTCGTGAAATTCGAAGGCGGCACCCGTGGTCGGAGCAGCGCCGGGCCGATGATCTCGATCCGGAAGTCCGGCAGCATCGGCATCAACCACGCCGCGATGGCGGAGTACTTCGAGGACGTCCCCGCGGGGGTGATGTACTACGACGAGGACGAGGGTCGCGTCGGTATCGAACGCGTCGACGATACCGACGAGGAGGGCGCCTACACGATCAGCCGGACGAACGACACCGGGACGATCACGCCGAGCGCGTTCCTGACGAAGTACGACCTGATCCCCGAGGTGACCACGCAGTACCGACCGGAGGTCACCGAGACCGACGACGGGACGGAGCTGGTCGCGTTCGACCTCGACGAGCCGATCGGGACGTACGGGTCACCGGACGACGAGGACGACGAGAACCACGAGGACGACGAGGAATCGGATGACGAAGAAGAGGAGTAAGTTGGATCAGGAACGGAGGAGGGATCGCCGATAGAAGGGGGAGGAGGAACAGAAGAAAAAAAGAAGACGAAGGAGGAGAACGACCGGGGCTGACTGGGTCCACGGGACCTCGTCGTGCGTCCAGTCGTGCCACGAAAGGTGGTCCCCGGACGTGACCCAAGGGTGGTCCCCGGACGTGAACCGGCACAGTTTTTACGCCCGTCCGACCCACTCCCCGTCGTGCAGTCCCTCGAGCGTGCGAGCGTCCTCGTCACCGG
>SLIW01000486.1 GCA_007135435.1 Natronomonas sp. | reverse complement strand
CGTTCGCCACCAACCCCAGTTCGCATCGCTCGGTCAGGTCGCCAGCCCGTGCTACGCTGATTTGCCTCCTGACCTGAGCCCGACTCCAGGGAAATTCCCCGCTTGACCGCTCCGGCTGAGCCGCTCCAGGGCAACCGTTCCAGGGCAACCGCTCCAGGGCAACCGCTCCAGGGCAACCGCTCCAGATGAGCCGTTCTAGATGAGCCACACCAGCGTATCCGCTCCGGAAACCGGTCCCCAGATCGCCCGTGGCTGACATGGCGGTTCGGTCGGTTGGCCGATGCCCAAACTGCTTACAGCTCCGGGATGGCCAGGTGGAACGAGTCCGCGCGGGACTCCACCAGACAGAGGTGGTAGCCGTTCTTCCGGGAGAGCTTCACGTAGCTGCGGAACTTCTCGCGGCTGAGCAGGCTGCTGCTCGTGGCCTCCCTGGCGAGCGCGAGCGCGTCCGGCTCGAAGTAGCTCGAGGTGACGGCGAACGCGCCGGCGAGCGTCTCGTGGCCCTCTCCCACGTCCGTCGCGTCGGTGATGAGCGTCTCCAGTGGCCCCTGGTCGGTGGGCTCGCGGCCCCCGTCGACGTTCGCGACCACCAGCGGATCGCCCATCTGATCGCGCGCGACGACGTCGAAGGTCATCTCGCGGCGCTCGACGCCCTCGTCGGTCTCCAGGTCGACCGAGACGACGTCCTCGAAGGCGATCCGGTCCACCGCCGGGAGCGCGTCGTAGAGGGGGCGCATCGACTCGGCTGCCCCGGTCGAGCGGATCTCGAAGAGGAGGTCGGCGACGAACCAGTCGACGAACGCGTACGCCGGCGAGGCGTGGAGCCACTCGTCGTACGGCTGACCGTCGACCGTCGTCCCCTCGTCCTCGAAGGTCGTGTGGTACTCGAGGTGGAGGTTCTCGGCGAGGCTCTCGCGGTCCACCCTGCCGGCGTGGGCGTCCTCGAGGGTCGCCTCCCCGCGCGTCGACTCGCGGACGAACAGGCTCGTCCCCGCGAGCGCCTCCGCGGGGGACATGGCCCCTCCGCCGGCCCCGGCGGACGATCCGGCGCCGGCCGCCCCGCTCTGGGACTCGAGGGCGGCCACCCGCTTCCGGAGCCGGTCCCGCTCGTCGCGGAGCCGGTCGCGCTCCTCGTGGAGCGACTCCACCTCCTCCTGGAGGGCGCGTATGCGGCCCTCGTACTCCTCCCGGAGGGCGGCAGCGTCGCCTCCCGTCTCCGGGTCCGGGTCCGGACCCCCGCCGGTCTCCCGGCGGCGCTCCACAGGCTCCCGGGCTGCTCCTGCATCCCGGGGTCCTCCTGTCTGTCGGCCCCCTCCGGTAGCCTGGCCCCGCGCAGCCGTCTCGTCCGGGCCGCGCCCCGAGCTGGACTGCCCGGCGCTGCTCGGTGGCTGTCGCCCGCGTCCAGCGCCGCCGGTCGCGTCCGGCTGTGTCGATCGGTCCGGGGGCGCGGACGTGGGGCGGACGTCGGGGTCGCGACTGCGCTGGGGGTCCAGCGAGGGGATCGATCGCGTCGTCACGTCCTCCATCGCGTCCCTGTCTCCGCCTCCGCCCGACCGTGACGAAGCAGTCGCCTGGCCCGAGTCGCCTGGCGACGAATTCGTCGCCCCGGCCGCCGATCCAGCGGGGTGCTCGGACGCCACCTCGTCGCCTTGCGTTCCAGGTTCGGTGGTCGCCGCTGTGTCAGCGGACGGCTCGGCCTCCCGAACGACGGTGTCGGCACCGTCGTCACCGTCGTCAGCGATCTCGGCGACGTCTGCGTCGTCGCCGTCGTCCCTGCGGTCGGCGACGTCCCCGTCGTCCGTGGGGTCGGCGTCATCGGTGTCCTCTCCGTCTCCGGTGGCCGCCTCCTGGTCGCCGGCCATCCTCGATCCGTCCTCGGGAGGCGCTGGTGATTCGGAGGCGGATTCCGGTCCAGATCGCCCGTCTGTGTCCTGGCCATTGGGATCGGATGGTGCGTGTTCGGGATCCCCTTCGTCAGGTGCCCCGTCGTCCGGCTCGGAATCGTCGTCCCCGTCGGGACCGAGGTCGAGGTCGATCTCGAACTCCGATGGGACGTCGTCCGACGGGTCGGCATCGTCCCCTGCCTGGGTTTCGGCCGTCGCCCCGGTATCCGTTGCCTCCGTCGCGTCCGTCGCTTCTGTCACCTCCGTGGTCGCCGTCCCGTCGCCTGGGGGGACCGCCCCGGAGGGGTCGTCCCCAGCCGTCGCGCCGTCGCCCGCCGCCGCGTCGCCGCCCGTCGCAGGGCCGTCGCCCGCGTCGTCGGGCAACTCGAGGTCGACCCCTCCCGCGACGCTCCCTCCGGTCGACCCCCCGCTCTGTCCTGCGGTCTCGGGGAGCTCGACCGTCGGGAGCCCCACGGAGACCACGGCGAAGATGCCGACCTCGCCCTCAGCGCGCGTCCGCGCCTCCTCGCCGGTGTGCAGGTCGCGCCGCCGACCGATGTACGCCAGGTGATCGGCCTCTCCGTCGACGTACACGACGTAGTAGTCACCGCTCATCACGTTCTCGGCGAGCTCGACGTACCCCGTGAAGCCGCCGTCGACGAGGGTCTCGTGGACGGTCCGGAGCGGCGTGTCGTCGGTGAAGTACCGGCCCTTGACCTCTCCGCCGAGGGCGAGCATCGCCGCGAGGGTGACCGACCCCGGGTGCGGCGCCTCGTGGCGCGTCCCGGACGCACCCTCGAACGCGTCGAGGTCGCCCGGGCGGGGGTCGCCCTCGAGGTCGGCGACCACGGCGACCGGTTCCCCCTCCCGGAGGAACAGCACGGTCCCCGCCGCCTCGACCGCGCCGCTGAACCGCCGGGACCGAAGCCCGTGGATCCCCTCGAGTCCACCGTCGAACGACCCCACCTCCCACTCGTCCACCAGGGTGTGGGCGTCCGTGTCCATACTCCCGGAAAGCCACAGGACGGACAAATAGCTACCGACCGACTCTCTCGACGAGGTCACGACTCGTAAGCGGGGATCGGACTTCGAATGGTCGTGGCAGGGCGGGATCGGAGCGGACCAGGAGCGCTCGCCGGGTCACATCCCCATGTCGGCCGCGGCCTCCGGGACCGGGACGTCGTGGACGGGGATGCCGAGCAGCTCGGCGGCGTGATCGAGCGCCATGTCCAGACCGTAGTAGCGCTCGAGCTCGTCGCCGTCGGCGGTCGGCCTGACCTTCAGCATGGCGTATCCATCCCGGTTCTGGGCGATCGCAGCCGTGCTGCCGTCGGCCTCCCGTTCGAACTCCAGCAGCCGCTCCGTCTCCGTCACCCGGTAGCGTGCCGTGACACCGTTGGCCTCGGCCGTCGACATGCGCCGACGTACGGTGCCGCCGCTTGCCAACCTACCGGTTCGAGGCGGGTGGTGCCCGTCACGATGGACCTCCCCGACCGGTGACGGGAGCGCTTTTCATGCGCGGGGCCGACCTCCCTCCATGGAATGGCTCGCCAGCGGGCTCCGCCGGGACGTCTGTGTCCTCCTCTACGGCGACGAGCGTCGCGCCCAGCAGCTGAAGTCGGCCCTGGAGTCGCACTACGACCGCCGGGTCAAGCCGGACCGCTTCTACGGCGCGCTCGAGACGCTCGAGTCGACGGGCCACGTGCAAAAGCGGGTGGAGGGACTCGAGGACGTCTACTCCCTGACAGACGCGGGCCGCGAGAACGTCGAGCGATACGCGGCATGGATCGACGAGCAGGTCGGTGAGTGACGGGGCCGCCAGGGGCGAGGATATGGTCCCAGCGACGTTCGACAACAGCCCGTAGGTGTTCAGCACGATCCCTGCAGCTCGTCGCGATTCCTGCAGCTCGTCGCGATTCCTGCAGCTCGGCGCGATCCCTGCTCGGTGCAACAACGGCCTTGCTCAGTCAAGCAGGTCGTTCGCGATGGTGTTCCGGAGGACCTCGCTGGTACCTTCGTAGATCTCGTTGAGCTTCGCGTCCCGGTAGAACCGCTCGGCGGGGAAGTCCTTCACGTAGCCGTAGCCGCCGTGGATCTGGATGCCCTCGTTGGCGACCTCGCGGGAGACCTCGGAGGCGTAGAGCTTGGCCTGGGCGGCCTCCTTCCTGAAGTCCTCGCCGCGCATCTTCCGGTCGGCGGCGTCGTGCATCAGGAGGCGGGCGGCGCGGACCTTCGTGTCCATGTCGGCGAGCTTGTGCTGGATCGCCTGGAAGTCGGCGATCGGCTGGCCGAACTGCTCGCGGTCCTGAGCGTATTCGAGCGCCTGATCGAGGGCCGCCTGGGCGATCCCGACCGAGCGGGCGGCGATGGTGATCCGGCCGCCGTTGAGGGTCTTCAGCGCGTGGACGAAGCCCCGGCCCTCCTCGCCCAGACGGCGGGACTCGGGGATCGTCAGGTTGTCGAAGCGGAGCTCTGCCGTCGGACAGCCCTTGTCGCCGAGCTTGTCCTCGGTCCCCTCGACGACGAACCCGTCGTCGTCCTCCGGCCGGACGACGAACGAGGAGATGCCCCGCTTGCCCGCCTCGGGGTCGGTCTTGGCGAAGACGGTGACGGTGTCCGCGACCGACCCGTTCGAGATCCACAGCTTGCCCCCGTCGATTACGTACTCGTCGCCCACCTTCTCCGCCGTCGTCTCCATCGCCGGCACGTCGCTCCCCGCCTGCGGTTCCGAGAGCGCGAACGCGCCGATGTCCTCGCCGGCCGCCAGCGGCGTGAGGTACGTCTCCTTCTGGGCCTCGTCGCCGAACTCGTAGATCATGTTGCCCGCCAGCGAGATGTGGGCGGCGACGATGGTCCCGAGGCCGCCGGAACCTCGCGAGATCTCCGCGAGGGCGGCGGGGTAGGCGTGGTAGTCCAGGCCGGCACCGCCGTACTCCTCGGGGAACGGCATCCCCATCAGGTCGAGCTCGGCCAGCTGCTCGACGAGTTCCCAGGGGAACTCGTCCGCCGCGTCGATCTCGGAGGCGACCGGGACCACCTCCTCGTCGACGAACTGGGCGACCATGTCCCTGATCTGCCGCTGCTCGGCCGTGGGGCTGAAGTCCATGCCCAGTAGTTCGGGCGTCTCCACTTTACCTTTCGTGGTGGAGACGCGGCGAGCGCGTCACCGC
The DNA here is from genome assembly GCA_007135435.1 of Natronomonas sp. Classification (GTDB taxonomy): domain Archaea; phylum Halobacteriota; class Halobacteria; order Halobacteriales; family Haloarculaceae; genus Natronomonas. The sequence goes on along the minus strand of SLIW01000486.1, from coordinate 4,015 downwards.
CCTCCGCAACCTGGCCCTCACGGACTTCGTGTCGTCTCACCGTCAACAGATATAACGGGGACGCGAGCCTACCTGGAGGTATGAGTGATCACTCCGGCGAGTGGGACGACGTGGAGCCGGCGGTCGAACGCGTCGACGACGAGGCGGACGACGGCAGTGTGGACGACGAGACGGACGACGACCTGCCAGCGGACGCCGAGGAGGTCCCGGAGGACGAACAGGACGAGGTCATCCAGGAGCAGCGGGAGGCCCGCGAGCGGGCCCAGGCGGAGCGGGCGAAGGAGGAGCAGAAGCAGTCGGAGGTGCGGAAGGGCGACGCCGAGGAGGTCGCGAACCCCGACGCCCACCGCGACGAGCCGCCGTTCGCGAGCGACAGCTGACGGTCGATACGGCGGTCAGTCGTTCGGGTCGGCCGTCAGTCGTCAGGTTGGACGGTCAGTCGGTCGAGTCAGCGGTTGGTTGATTCGGTCGATGGTCAGTCGTACTCGTAGAACCCCCGCCCCGTCTTCTTGCCGAGATCGCCGGCCTCGACCTTCCGTCTGAGCAGGTACGCCGGCGTGTACCGGTCCCCGAGCTCCGCGTGGAGGGTCTCGGTCGCGTTCAGACAGACGTCGAGGCCGATGTGGTCGGCCAGCTCGAGGGGCCCCATCGGGACGTTGGTCCCGAGCTTCATCCCGCGGTCGATGTCCTCCTTCGTCGCGACGCCCTCGTCGTAGGCCCGGACCCCCTCGTTGATCCACGGCATCAGGATGCGGTTGGAGACGAAGCCGGGTCTGTCGTCGGCCTCCCAGGTCTCCTTGCCGAGGGCCTCGGAGAACGCGTGGGCGAGCGCGACGGACGCCTCGTCGGTCCGCTCGCCGACGACCACCTCGACGCCGTCCATGACCGGAACCGGGTTCATGAAGTGGATGCCCACGACGAGTTCGGGGCGGTCGGTCGCGGCAGCGATGGACGTGATCGAGAGCGTCGACGTGTTCGTCGCCAGCACCACGTCGTCGTCGGTGACGACGTCGAGGTCGCCGAAGACCTCGCGCTTGACGTCCATGTCCTCGACGATGGCCTCGACCACGAGGTCCGCGTCGGCGAGCCGGTCCAGAGCCGTGGTCCAGTGGATGCGGTCGAGAACGTCGTCGGCTTCCTCGCGGGTGAGGTCGCCCCGGTCGACGAACCGGTCCAGGCTCGCCGCGGCGGTCTCCCTCCCGTCCTCGAGGAAGGCCTCCTCGACGTCGCGGACGACGACGTCGTAGCCCTCCGTCGCCGACACCTGGGCGATGCCGCTGCCCATCGTCCCGGCGCCGACGACGCCGACGGTCTCGACGGAGTCTATCGAGCGCATGTCGAGAGGCTGGGACGCCGGCGGGTGTAAAGGTTGCCGACCTGGTGACGCCCGGCCCGTCGACTCCCTGCACCGTCGACAACCGGGTCCGTCGACTCCCTGCACCGTCGACAACCGGGTCCGTCGACTCCCCGGCCCGTCGACTCCCCGGCCCGTCGACTCTGGCCGCTGATCTCAGGGCCGACGCCCCGAGCCGTCGACCCCCCGACACCAGAATCTTCTTTGTGCGCCTCGACGCATCTCGACCCGTATGATTCCCATCGACGACTCCCCGCTCGTCCGGGACGGCAAGGTGCTCATCCTCGCGTACGACCACGGGCTCGAACACGGTCCCGTCGACTTCGAGGCGGTCCCCGAGAGCGCGGACCCGCGGCGGACCTTCGAGGCGGCGACCCACCCGGCGGTCACCTCCATCGCCGTCCAGAAGGGCGTCGCCGAGGCGTACTACCCGAGCTACGAGGACGACGTGGCGCTACTCGCCAAGCTCAACGGCACGTCGAACCTCTGGATGGGCGAACACGACTCCGCGGTCAACTGGGGCGTCGACCACGCCGTGGACCTGGGCGCGTCGTCGGTCGGCTTCACCCTCTACGGCGGCTCGAACCACGAGGTCGAGATGGCGGAGGAGTTCCGCGAGGCGCACGAGGCCGCCCGGGCCCACGACCTCCCGGTCGTCATGTGGTCGTACCCGCGCGGTCAGGGGCTGAAGAACGACTCGAAGCCCGACGTCATCGCCTACGCCGCCCGGCTCGCCCTGGAGCTCGGCGCCGACGTGGCGAAGGTCAAGCACCCAGGCAGCCGGGAGGCGATGGAGGACGTCGTCCGGATGGCCGGCCCGACGAAGGTCGTCATGTCGGGCGGCTCGAAGACGACCGACCGGGACTTCCTCGAGTCGGTGAAGCAGACCATCGACGCGGGCGGCAAGGGCCTCGCCGTGGGCAGGAACGTCTGGCAGCGCGAGGACCCGACGCGGATCCTCGACGCGCTCGAACAGGTCATCTTCGAGGAGGCGAGCGTGGACGAGGCGCTCGCCGCGGCCGACTGAGCGGATGACCGACGCCGACTCCGACGCGGACGCGGACGAAAACGCCGATAACGACGCCGACGCGGACGAAAACGCCGATAACGACGCCGACGCAGACGCTGACGCCGATACCAATGTCGACACTGCGGCCGTCGACGAGGTGCTCGCGGTCGTCGCCGCGACCGCCCCGGAGATCCGCGGTGGCCTCGCCGGTCGGCGGGTCTACGAATCGGAGGAGAACCCCTCGGGCGAGCGGCAGCTCGAGGCGGACGTCTACGCGGACGAGCTCCTCGAGGAGCGGCTGCTCGCCGTCGACGCCGTCGCGAGCTACGCGTCCGAGGAGCGCGACGAGGTCGTCGAGGCGGGCACCGGCGCCGACGACGGGGCCCTCCACGTGGCGGTCGATCCGCTCGACGGCTCCTCGAACCTCCAGTCGAACAACACCATGGGGACGATCGTCGGGGTCTACGACCGGCCACTCCCGGCCGCCGGTCGACACCTGGTGGCCTCCGGGTTCGTCCTCTACGGTCCGATCACGACGATGGTCGTCGCCCGGGAGGGGACGGTGACCGAGGAGGTCGTCACCGGGGACGGCGACCGGGAGGTGGTCAGGTCGGACCTGCAGCTCCCCGACGAACCCACGGTCTACGGCTTCGGTGGCCGCGTGCCCGACTGGACCGACGACTTCGCCGACTACGTCGCGGAGGTCGAGCGTGAGCTCAAGCTCCGCTACGGGGGCGCGATGATCGGCGACGTGAACCAGGTCCTGACCTACGGGGGCATCTTCGGCTATCCGGGTCTGGAGGACCGGCCGGAGGGGAAGCTCCGGCTGCTGTTCGAGGGCCACCCGATCGCCTACATCGTCGAGTCCGCGGGTGGGAGTTCATCAGACGGTGACAACTCGCTCCTCGCTCGAACGCCTGAGTCACTCCACGAGCGGACGCCGCTGTTCGTGGGCAACGAGGAGTACATCCGCCGGCTCGAGGACGCACTTTCGTAGCCGACGGCGCGGGGGCCGCACACGCCGGGTCTCCCAGTCGCACGTATCCCGGGTCTCCCAGTCGCACGTATCCCGGGTCTCCCAGTCGCACGTATCCCAGGTCTCCCAGTCGCACGTATCCCGGGTCTCCCAGGCTCCCCGGGAGCCGAGGAGATAGGCAGCAAGAATGTCGTCGTGACGTTCGTCCTGGCCGACGAAAGCCACATAGTGGGTATGCAGAAACGTACCGTACGCCTCGCGCACACGTACTGCAGGTGAAAGTACTTGGGTTCCCGACCGGACGGGCGGCATATGACCGAGTCCCGGACGAATCTTCTCGGTGGCACGTCCGATCGGTGGATGATGGTCGCCCTTGCTGGAGGCGTCGTGCTCGTCGTTCTCGGCTTTCGGTACGGTCGGCAGTTCGACCCGACCGTTCCCGGCGGAACAACCTCTCTCCTCGTTTTCACCGTTCCACTCACCGGTGTCGAGATAGCGCTACTCCTCCTCGTCGCGGTGCTGATGGCGATCGTGGCGCGGACCGCTGAGAACCTACTCCTCGCGATCGCCCTTCCAAGTGCCCTCCCCATCGGGTTCGGCCTCGGATTGATGCATCCGACGTACACGGTGACGCACGACCAGACCGTCGTACCGATCATCGTCGCCTCCACGCTGT
>SLIW01000584.1 GCA_007135435.1 Natronomonas sp. | reverse complement strand
GCGAGTGATGAAGTCTCGATTGGGTCGTGGGATCCCTTCCCCGTCAGGTCCGTTCGAGGTCCGTTCGAGGCTCACCCGTAGCCGTCGTCGCCCGGTCGCTGGTTCCGTCCCCGGGAAGCGACTCGCCGCAGTACACACAGGAGGGGTCATCGACGGGCGTCCGGGCGCCACACGCGGGGCAGTTGGTCTTCTCGACCGGCGGTGCGGCGCCGGGGGCGGTCGACTGGATCATCGCGAACTTGACCACGGTCGCCAGGAGCCCGAACGCGAGGACGGCGAGGACCGCGAGCACGATCCAGCGGTCGGCAGCCGTCGCGAGTGCGGGGCCTCGTGCCACGAACGCCGATAAAAAGGTCGCCGATGCCTCGAGCGGGCACACGAGGGAGGAGGGCATCTACGGGCGTCGCTCCCGCGGGGTGAAAGGTCTTTCGTGGGCCGGATGAGGCTTTGGGGGCCGGGTGACGCTATCCGTCCGTCTTCAGCACCACCGGGTTCGCCGGGGCGCCGGTCGCCCGCTCGACGTGCAGCGGGGCGGCGGTGAAGAGGAACTCGTAGACGCCGTCGGCGGCGCACGTAGCGGCCAGGTCGTCGAGCCACAGCAGCTCCACGAGCGGCATACCGAGGTTCCGGAGGAACGCCCCGTGCAGCGGCAGGAGGTACGTCTCGCCGTCGATCCGCTGGCTCACCCGCTCGACCGCGACGGTGTCCGCGCCCAGGACGGCGACGTCCCTGTCCGCGATCCACTCGACGAGCGCCCGGCTGAAGACGAGCCCCGGCTCGTCGGTGGAGTCCCACCTGGCGTCGGGGTCGCGGGTCCGGCCGATCGAGCCCGTCCGGATCAGGAGGACGTCACCGCGCCGGACGCTGACCCCCTGGGCCCGGGCCGTTGCCTGGAGGTCCTCGAGCGTCACCTCCGTCCCCAGCGGGAGGCGGTCCGCTCGCTCGTCCGACCCGCTATCGGCGGCGCAGCCGCCAGAACGTCCACCGCCCTCGTCACCACCGCCCTCGTCGCCACCACCCTCGTCGCCACCGCCGAGGTGTCGGGCGACGTCGAGGAGGACGCCCCGGCCGGCGATGCCGGCCTCGGCGAGCGGGGCGACCGACGCCCGGGCGAGACCGCGAGTCTCCGAGGCCGCGCCGTCGACGCAGTCCAGTTCGGCGTCGAACCGCTGTGGGGTCGCCGTGGTCGCCGCGTCGAACCCGTTGTAGAGCGTGTCGCCGTACCAGGCGTGACCGAGGGCGTCGACGTGGGTCGTCCCGTGGAGGTAGAAGGGGGTGACGAACCGGTCGTCGGCGAACTTCATCCCGGCCAGCGGGTCCCGCTCGCCGTCGCGGTAGGTGCGTGCGTCGGAGACGTTGTCCCGGCGGGCGACCCCCCGTCCGGGGAAGGATGGATCGCCCGTCTCCGTCGGACCGCCGTCGGGGTCGATCGGCGCTCCCGTCAGTGGTAGGCCGAGCGTGAACCGCTCGACGGCGTCGTCGCCCTCGGCGAGGGCGGCGCGCATCCCGGCGGCCGCCTCGGCGCTCCCGAGCAGGTTGAGCGTCCCCCGCTCGTCGTCCGCGCCCCACCGGCCCCAGTTGTCGGGCAACCCCTCCAGCAGGGTCGCGACGTGCGCCGTGTCCGCCGGTGGACCGCCGTCGGTGAGGGCGACGGCGAGTGCCCCGCCGCAGCCCCCACGGTGGCAATCGTCAGGCATGGCTGGAGGTGCCGAGCCAGTGGCAAGTAGCTGCCGCCGGTGGGCAGTCGCCGGTCGGTGTGGCGGTCGTCCGCCAGTGCTCAGTCGTCGGCCTCGAGCTCGCGGACGGTCTCGTTCGCCGGCGGGCTATCCTCGGCGAACACCGACCGGCGGACGCGTCCGTCCATGTCGTCCGGCACGGGCTGGCCGTGGAGGTGCAGGAGCGTCGGTGCGAGGTCGAGGATCGACATCCCCTCGACGGTCCCGGCCCGGAAGTCCGGGCCGACCGCGGCGAAGAGGCCCGACCGGGTGTTGACGCCCCGCCAGCTGGGGTCGGTCTCGGGGAAGACCTCGGCGGCACCGAAGCCCTCGCGGATGTTGACGTGCGGGGCCTTGTCGATCACGATGTCGGGGGCCTCCGCGAGGTACGGCCCCTCGTAGACCTCCTCGGCGCGGTGGACGGCGGTGGCGATCGGCCTGCCGTCCGGACCGGTGAGCGTCGACAGCGCGTCGACGAGCGCCTCGCGGACGAGCTCGTACCGGGCGCTCTCGCGGTCGACGGTGATGTAGACGGGACCCTGCGCGCTCGCGATGGCGTCGGTCTCGTCCCAGTCGGCCATCTCGTGTTTGCTGCCGCCGAGCTCGCCAGACTCGTCGGGGAGCCGGTTGATGAGCCACCGGGGCGCCGCTCGCTCGACCGCCGACCGGACCTCCATCCCCGGGAGCGTTCGATCGATCCTGACGAGGAGCCGCTTGATCCGGTCGGTGTTGACGCCCATCGAGTGGAGCCGGTCCGAGAGCTCCCGGTCGTAGGTGAGGTAGCCCTCCCGTTCGAGCCAGGCGTTGATGTTGAACACCGTCTCGATCTCGGCGTGGCCGTGGTCGCTCATCAACACCAGGTTGCAGTCGCGCTCGAGCAGCGACGCCAGGTGGTCGTCGATGATCTTCCAGCCGCGGATGGTGTACTCGTGGTCCCAGAGGTTGTGGTGGAGGGCGTTGATGTAGAAGGTCGTCACCTGCATGAACGACAGCGAGCGCTCGTCGAAGAGGTGGGTCGCCGCCTCGAAGCGCGTGTCGATGATGTCGAGGACCTCCTCGCAGGACGGCGGGTCGTCGAGGTCGATGAGCCCCCGCTTGTTCACCCGGTAGTCGAACCGTTCCTTGAGCTCCGCCTCCAGGGAGGGCGGGTGGGTGTACCCGCTCTCCTCGGCGTCCGGCGGCCCGGAGACCACGAACTCGCCGGCCGGCTTCGGCGGGTACGTCGTCGGCACGCCGAGGACGCCGACCCGCTCACCCGCCTCCGCCAGCACCTCCCAGTACTCCGTGTGGTCCTGGTATCGCTCGACCGGCCGGTGTACCCGCCGGTTCTCGACGTCCACGTTGTGCCACCAGAAGATCCCCAGCTTGGCCGGGTTCTTGCCCGTCAGGTACGCCTTCCAGTTCGGTGAGGTGACCGGCGGCAGCACCGACTCGAGGTCGCCGATGACGCCCCGCTCGAAGATCTCGGCGAGCGCGGGCAGCTCCCCCTCCTCGACGAGCGGGCCGAGCAACTCGAACCCCGCTCCGTCGAGCCCGACGACGATCGTGTCCGTCATACGGCAGTCCTGGGCACGAGCGCGGTCTTAGTAACAGAGTCTGTAACCTGACGGGAAGGTCGTGCTTACGCCCGCGTTCACCAGGGTCGGCCGCGGGAACCGATGGACGGACGTCCAGTTCCGGCCGCCGCACGACCCCGCGACCCGCACGTTCGAGGACGCCCGCTACCCGCACGTTCGAGGACGCCCGCTACCCGCACGTTGAAGGTCGCCTGTCCGAATGGACAGCCAGACCCACCGTGACCCGACTGGTGCTCTGTGCGGGGTCGACCCGGACGGCGGCCATCGAGGGGATCACCGCCGCGGGGGCCGACCCGGAGGTGCTGGGCCACACGCCGAGCGCCGACGCCGAGGTGCTCGTCTACGGCCGGCCGGTGCGCGCACCGGTCGTGCCCGTCTCTCCGTCGGGCTGTCCGACCCCGGCCGTCGTGACCCGGGCGGTCGTCGAGCGGCTCGGCCTGGCGACGACCGTCGTCGACGCCGGCCTTGCCGAGCCGACGGGGGCGCCGACGGTCTCGGTCGGCGCGAGCCCCGGCGGCGACGTCCGGGAGCGCGACCCGGTCCCCTGCGCACCGGGGGCCGTCGCGGCCGCCCGGCAGTTCGGCCGGCGGCTCCCCGACGACGAGCTCCTCCTCGCCGAGACCATCCCCGGGGGAACGACGACGGCCATGGGCGTCCTCGCGGCGCTCGGCGAGGCCGACGTGCTCGGGGTCGATGACGGCCTCGTCGGGGGAGACGGCCACGGAACCGGGGATGCGTCCGCGACGAGGGACGGCGAGATCGGGCAGGACGAACGGCGGATACCCCGCGGTGCCGTCTCCTCGTCGATGCGGGAGAACCCGCTGGGGCTGAAGCGCCGCGTCGTCGCCGAGGCGCTCGAGGCCTCCGCGCTGCAGCCGGGCGGGGCGGCCCGCGAGCCCACGGTCGCGCTACGACGCGTCGGCGACCCCGTCCTCGCGGTCCTCGTCGGCCTGGCGGCCGGCGCCCTCGAGACCGACACCGCCGTCACCCTGGCCGGCGGCACCCAGCAGGTGGCGGTCGCCGCCTGCCTCCGGCACGCCGGCCACGAGGGGCCCCTCTCGCTGGCGACGACGTCGTTCCTCGCCGACGACCCCGCGATCGACCTCTCGCGCGCCGCCGATGCCCTGGACCTCTCGCTGACCGTCACCGATCCCGGCTTCACCGACGACCACCCGGCGACCGCCCGGTTCCTCGTCGGAGAGGGCAAGGAGGGTGTCGGCATGGGAGGGGCGCTCGCGCTCGCCGAGCGGACCGGGCTCCCTATGCGCGAGGTCCGCGCTGGAGTCCGTGACCTGTACGACGAACTGCTCGGGACGGACGACGAGACGCCCGGGCGAACCGGCGGCCGCCCCGACGCCGACCGCCCCGACGCCGACCGCCCCGACGCCGACCCGGAGGCGTCGCGGTGAGGGGGATCGTCCTCGCCGGGACCGCCTCGGGCGTCGGCAAGACGGTCGCGACCCTGGTGGTCCTCCGGGCGCTCCAGCACGCCGGCTACGACCCCCAGCCGGCCAAGGCGGGCCCCGACTTCATCGACCCGAGCCACCACGCGGTCGCGCTCGCGGACGATCGGCCCTCGCGGACGCTCGACCCGTGGCTCTCCGGCGCGGAGGGCTGTCGGCGCAACTACTGGCGGGGCTCCGGCGACGTCTGCGTCGTCGAGGGGATGATGGGGCTGTACGACGGCACGAACTCCACCGCCCACGTCGCCGAGACCCTGGGCCTGCCGGTCGTCCTCGTCGTCGACGCCGCGGCGGGCATGGAGAGCGTCGCCGCCCAGGCGCTGGGGTTCCGCGAGTACGCGGGCCACGCCGGCCGGGACGTCGACGTCGTCGGAGTGATCGCCCAGCGGGCCCACGGAGGGCGTCACGAGGAGGGCATCCGCGGGGCGCTCCCCGACTGCCTCGCGTACCTCGGACGCGTCCCGCCGCTGTCGGGGCTCGAGATCCCCGAGCGGCACCTCGGGCTCCACCTTGGCGAGGAGGCGCCGGTCGACGTCGAGGCGCTCGAGGAGGCCGCCGAACACGTCGCGGTCGAACGGCTGGTGGAACTGGCCCGCGAGCCGCCGCCTCCCGAGCTCGAACCCGGGGCCGGGGACGAAACCGGGACCGAAACCGGGACCGAAACCGGGACCGAAACCGGGACCGAACCCGAGCCGCCGCGGGGGGCGACCGACGTGACCGTGGCGGTCGCCGACGACGCGGCGTTCTGCTTCGTCTACCCCGCCACCAGGGAGCGACTGCGCGAGCGGGCCACCGTCGAGACCTTCTCACCCGTCGCCGGCGACCCCGTCCCGGCGTGCGACGGCGTCTACCTCCCCGGGGGCTATCCCGAGCTGCACGGCGCGGAGCTCGCGGCGGGCGGGACGCTCGCAGAGATCGGGGACCTGGCCGCCGACGGGGTGGCCGTCCTCGGGGAGTGTGGCGGGATGATGGCCCTCTGCGACGCGCTGACCGACGTGGACGGCGAGACGCACGACATGGCGGGCGTCCTGCCGGCCACCGTGGTGATGCACGAGCGCTACCAGGCGCTCGATCACGTCTCGCTCGAGGCGCGACAGGGGTCGCTGACCGCCGCGCGCGGCGAGACCCTCCGCGGCCACGAGTTCCACTACTCCAGCGCCGACGTCGCCGCCGACGCGACGTTCGCCTTCGACGTCACGCGGGGCGACGGGATCGCCGACGGGAAGGACGGGCTCTGCGAGTACCGGAGTCTGGGGACCTACTGCCACGTCCACGCCGACTCGGGCGCGTTCGATCGGTTCGTGGAGTCGCTGTAGCACGGACGGTTCGACAGTCGTCGGTGCACGGTTCCATCCGATACCATCTATCGTGTTTTCTACCGTTAGATTCCACCTACCGGACGAATCCCTCCGAGAGGTCCTGCGTGGCGTAGACCCCGGCGCGCCACGCGGTGTCCAGCGCCGCGGCGAGGACACAGCCGACCACACCGACACCCAGTGCCAGGACCACCCCGAGACCTCCCGGATCGACGACGTAGGAGCCGATCGCCAGTGCCCCGAAGACGGCCGCGCACGCGAGGGGGACCCGCTCGCGGCCCGGACGTGGCGTCACGCGGTTCGCCCGCTCGACCGCGCCCGGGAGCGCCGGCGCGTCGAGGACGGCCGCCGGGACGACGTACCTCGCACAGCCCGCCGCGACCTCGGTGGACGCGACGTCGTCCTCGGTGAGGACCCGCTCCGCCAGCGGGCCGACGGCCGCCCGGGTGCGCACCCACCGATAGAGGGGCTCGGAGGCGTCGAGGGTCGCGGTGGCGGTCTCGCCGACCGAGGCCCGTCCGTCCCGGACGCCCCGGCCGACGGCGTAGGCGACGGCCGCGCCGAACGGCAGCCACACGACGGCGACCGCCGCCACGCCGAGCGCGAGGACCACCCCGTACAGGAGCGGGCCGAACCCGCCCAGGAACATCGGGTTGTCGAGCGCCTCCAGGTCGCCGACCGCGAGCGCCACCCGGATGCCGGCCACGACGACGACCCCGACCGCGACGCCGCCGAGGAGCGTCGAGAGGGCGGCGGCCGGCGACCGGACGTAGGCGCGGACCCCCTCCTGCATACGCGATAGAATTCGGCTGGCGAGCTAAAAGCTACGGGAACGTCAGGGCCCGGATACCTCGCACGGGGGAACCGAGCGTCCTGCAATGAGTGACCAATCTGCAGGGAGTGCCCTCGTCAGAACTCCTCGTCGGCCGCCGGCGCGGGGACCCCGCCGTCGTCGTCGAGGTCCTCGAACGTATTTCGGAGCTCGCGGATTCGGTCGCGGATGTCGGCGGCGAGCTCGAACTCGAGGTTGTCGGCCGCCTCCTGCATCCGGCGCTCGAGGCGTTCGAGCAGCTCCTCCGCCTCGTCGATCGAGTCGGCCTCGACCCCCGAGAGGCCGCCGGTGTCCGTCTTCGAGCCGGGGAGGTTCGTCTCGCCGACCGCCTTGTCGATCGTCCGGGGTTCGAGGCCGTGCTCCTCGTTGAACGCGCGCTGGATCTCCCGGCGGCGGCGGGTCTCGCCGATCGCCGACTCCATCGCCGAGGTCGTCTCGTCGGCGTAGAGGATCACGCGGCCATTGACGTTGCGGGCGGCGCGGCCCATGGTCTGGACGAGCGTCGTCTCCGAGCGCAGGAAGCCCTCCTGGTCGGCGTCGAGGATGGCCACGAGGCTCACCTCCGGGATGTCCAGGCCCTCCCGGAGGAGGTTGATGCCGACGAGCACCTGGATCTCCCCCAGGCGAAGCGCCCGGACGAGCTCGTGGCGCTCGAGGGTGTCGGTCTCGTCGTGCATGTAGGCGACGTCGACGCCCGCGCCCTCGAGGTACTCGGTGAGGTCCTCGGCCATGCGCTTGGTGAGCGTCGTCACGAGGACCCGCTCGTCGTCGGGGACGGCGTCGATGCGCCCCATCAGGTCCTCGACCTGGCCCTCGGCGGGGCTCACCTCCACCGCGGGGTCGACCAGGTGGGTCGGCCGGACGATCTGCTCGACCACCTGGTCGCTGACCTCCCGCTCGTAGTCGGAGGGCGTCGCCGAGACGTACAGCGTGCGGTCGGTCTGCTCGTCGAACTCCTCGAAGGTCAGCGGCCGGTTGTCGTACGCCGTCGGCAGCCGGAAGCCGTTGTCGACCAGCGAGTCCTTCCGCGACTTGTCGCCCATGTACTGGCCCTTTATCTGGGGGATGGTGACGTGGGACTCGTCGACGACGGTGAGGAAGCCCTCGGGGAAGTAATCGAGCAACGTGTACGGCGCGTCGCCCGGCTCGCGGTTCGAGAGGTGCACCGAGTAGTTCTCGATGCCGGAGCAGTGACCCGTCTCGCGCAGCATCTCGACGTCGAAGGTGGTCCGCTCCTCGATGCGCTGGGCGGCCACCAGGTCGCCCTGTCGCTCGAAGTACCGCACGCGCTTCTCCATGAGGTCCTCGATCTCGGCGATCGCCCGCTCGAGCCGCGACTCAGGGATGGAGTAGTGCTCCGCCGGGTGGACCAGGGCGGCGGGTTCGGTCGAGACGACCTCGCCGTCGACGACGTCGACCTTCATGATGCGGTCGATCTCGTCGCCCCACAGCTCGACCCGGAGCGGGTGGCGGCCGTACATCGGGTAGACCTCGACGGTGTCGCCGCGGACCCGGAAGGTCCCCTGGTGGAAGTCGACGTCGTTGCGCTCGTAGTTGAGGTCGACGAGCCGCCGGAGCAGCTCGTCGCGGTCGATCCGGTCGCCCTGCTCGAGCCGCAGGGCCATCCCCTCGTAGTTCTGCGGGTCGCCGAGGCCGTAGATCGCCGACACCGATGCGACGACGATCACGTCGTCGCGGGTCAACAGCGACCGCGTCGCCGAGTGGCGCAGCCGGTCGATCTCCTCGTTGATCGACATGTCCTTGTCGATGTAGGTGTCAGTCTGTTCGACGTAGGCCTCTGGCTGGTAGTAGTCATAGTACGAGACGAAATATTCGACGGCGTTGTTCGGAAAGAGGGTGCGGAACTCCTCGTAGAGCTGGGCCGCGAGCGTCTTGTTGTGCGCCAGTACGAGTGTAGGCTGCTGGAGCTCCTCGAGCACCCACGAGACGGTGTTGGTCTTTCCCGAACCGGTGACGCCGAGCAGCGTCTGCTTTTCGGCGCCGGATTCGAAGCCGTCGACGAGCTCGGCGATCGCGGCCGGCTGATCGCCGGCGGGTTCGAACGGTGCGTCCACCTCGAAGCGCCCCGCGGCGTCGGGACGGTCCGGCTGCAGTGGGCCGGTGTCGCTCATTGGGTGTACTGCGGGGCGCGGACACTTCAGACGCTCGCTCGGGGGCGGTCGCTC
>SLIW01000536.1 GCA_007135435.1 Natronomonas sp. | reverse complement strand
CTACGAGGTGACCGTCTCGCTGGACGACGAGCTCGTGGACGCGGTGGTCGAGCGACCAGGCGTCCAGCCCTCGATCACGCTCGCGGAGTTCGACGCCTGCGAGGAGGCCGTCAAGAACGACCCAGAGTGGCAGGAGGCGGCGGCGAAGCGGGGCGTCGAGGACTTCGACCTCGCGATCGTCGACCCCTGGTCGGCGGGCCACCACCTGGTCCCCGAGGGGATCGACCGCGACCGCCGGCTCGTCCACGCGATGTCGTGGGTCCGCACGAGCGAGGAGGACAACGGCTACGCCCGCCCGATGGACGGGATCCACACGTTCGTCGACCTCGACGAGATGGAGGTCCTCGAGGTGATCGACCGCGGCCAGAAGGTCGACGATGTCGTCGAGGAACTGCAGGACGCGAACTACCGCGAGGAGGACCGCGAGCTCCGCGACGACCTGAAGCCCTACAACGTCGACCAGCCCGAGGGACCCAGCTGGGAGATCGAGGGCCGGAAGATCGAGTGGCAGAACTGGCACCTCCGGGTGGGGTGGACCCAGCGCGAGGGGCTCGTCCTCTACGACGTCGGCTACGAGGACGACGGCGAGGTCCGGCCGGTGGTCCACCGCGCCTCGGTCGCGGACATGAACGTCCCCTACGGCGACGCCGACCCGAACCACAACTGGAAGAACGCCATCGACATCGGCGAGTACAACGTCGGCCGGCTCGCGAACTCGCTGACCGAGGGCTGCGACTGCCTCGGCTACATGCACTACTTCGACGCCGTGATGAACGACGTCGACGGGGAGGTCGAGGTCCGGCCGAACGTGATCTGCGTCCACGAGGAGGACTACGGCACCCTCTGGAAGCACACCAACTGGCGGACGGGGAACTCCGAGGTGCGCCGCAACCGCCGGCTGGTCGTCTCGTTCGTCGCCACGGTCGGCAACTACGACTACGAGTTCAACTGGTACTTCTACCAGGACGGCTCGATGGAGCCGCAGGTGCGGCTGACCGGTATCGACAACAACGGCCTCGTCGCGGACGACGAGGAGGTCACCTCCGGGTTCTTCGAGCTCCTGGCGCCGAACGTCAAGGGGATGCTCCACCAGCACTTCTTCTGCTTCCGGCTCGACATGGCGGTCGACGGCGACGAGCACCGCCTGTTCCGCCGGGAGAACCAGCCCGTCCCGAAGGGGCCGGACGCCGACCGGGAGATCCGGTGGGACGGCCAGGAGGGCGTCGAGGGGCTCAACCCCACCGGGGCCGCCTTCTACTCGGACAAGACCCAGCTGACGACCGAGGAGGAGGCGAAGGAGCTCGTCGATCCCCTGAAGGGTCGTTATTGGCAGGTCGAACACGCCGAAGAGACCAACGCCCTGGGCCGGCCGACCGGGTACAAACTCGCCCCGGGCGAGAACGTCGAGGCCGCAGCGCGAGACGAATCGAGCATCATGGAGCGGACCGGCTACATCAAGTACCACCTGTGGGCGACGCCGTACCGCGACGACGAGCGCTATCCCGCCGGGCGGTACCCGAACCAGAGCCCCGGTGACGAGGGCCTCCCGGCGTGGACCGCCCGGGACCGCTCGCTCGACAGCGAGGACATCGTGCTCTGGTACAGCATGGGCGTCAACCACGTGACCCGGCCGGAGGACTGGCCCGTCCTCCCGGTCCACCTCGCGAGCTTCAAGCTCGAGCCGGTGAACTTCTTCGACGAGAACCCTGCCATCGACGTCCCGCCGGAGCACGCCATCAAGGACGTCCAGGCGCGACGGGAGGCGAAGTACGACGACCCCGACGCGGTCGCCGGCGACGACGACTGAACCCGTCCGGGGAGGTCGTCACGGCGCTCGGGACGATCGACTGATGGTCATGGCTTGCAGGGCCACGACTCCGGGGGGCTTGACTCCGCAGCCCATACCGCCACGGACCGTGACCCCGCCTCCGACGACCCGTGCGCGTGACGGCTCTCCGTCGTCAATCCGTCGTCACACCGCGGGCACCCCGTCGTGTCGCCGATCGAGGTAACACCAGGTTGATAGTTCCGGTCGGGTCAGTTCTTTACCGATAGACCGTGATGGTCCGACTGTATGTCCGCTGGTGAGTCCGAACGGGAGGTACGTGCACCGGAACTGAAACGGCTGCTCCGCCTCGGCGAGGAGGACCCCGAGGCGCTCTGGGGGTCGGTCGCGCGCGAGCTCAACTGGTTCGAGCCGTGGGACGCCGTCTACGAGGAGGAGGGGCCAGGCGAGTTCGCCTGGTTCCCCGGCGGGACGACCAACGTGAGCTACAACTGCCTGGACTACCACGTCGAGCGCGGCAGGGGGAACCAGGCGGCGCTCATCTACGAGACGGGCGAGCGCGACGTGACGCGCGTGGTGACCTACAAGCAGCTGCTCGAGGACGTCAAGTCGTTCGCGGCCACGCTCCGCTCGCTCGGCGTCGCGGAGGGCGACCGCGTGACGATCTACATGCCGATGTGCCCGGAGGCGATCGTCGCGATGCTGGCGACGACGCGCATCGGCGCCATCCACTCCGTGGTCTTCGGCGGGTTCGGCGCCGGGGCGCTGGCCGACCGGATCGACCTCGCCGGGTCGGAGCTCCTCCTGACGGCCGAC
The DNA here is from genome assembly GCA_007135435.1 of Natronomonas sp. Taxonomy (GTDB): domain Archaea; phylum Halobacteriota; class Halobacteria; order Halobacteriales; family Haloarculaceae; genus Natronomonas. The sequence continues at coordinate 6,529 of SLIW01000536.1, read as the reverse complement.
GTCGGCTACCGGGGCGGCCAGGAGGTCGACCTCAAGGCCATCGTCGACGACTCGCTCGACAACTACGAGGACGCCGCGGGCATCGAGGACGTCGTCGTCCTTCAGCGCGGCGACGACCCGGACCTCCGCGACCGCGACACGCGCTGGGGCGAGGCGATCGAGGCGGCGAACGCCGACCCCGACGCGGACACCGGGTACGTCGAGCGCGGGGCGACGGAGGCCGCCTTCATCCTCCCGACCTCGGGGACGACCGGCCGACCCAAGGGGACGGTCCACACCCACGGGGGCTACCAGGTCCACGTCTACGCGATGGCGAAGTGGCTGTTCGGCATCGAACCCGAGGACGTCTGGTGGGCGACGTCGGACATCGGCTGGATCGTCGGCCACTCCTACATCGTCTACGCGCCGCTCCTGTGCGGCGCGACGAGCGTCGTCTACGAGGGGGTCCCGGACCATCCCGACGCGGGCATCTGGTGGAAGCTGGTCGAGCGCGACGGCATCAGCAAGATCTTCACCGCACCCACGGCCATCCGGGCCCTGTCGGGATACGACGACGAGTACCACGAGCGCTACGACCTCACGTCGCTGGACGCGGTGTTCTCCGCCGGCGAGCCGCTGAACCCGCCCGCGTGGCGCTGGCTCCAGAAGGAGGTGCTGGACGACGAGGTCCCGGTCATCGACCACATGTGGCAGACCGAGACCGGCGGGCCGATCATCGGCAACCCCTACGGCATCGACCTGCTGCCGATCAAGCCCGGCTCGGCCGGCATCCCGCTCCCCGGCGTCCAGGCCGGCGTCCGGGACTTCGACGGCAATCACGTCGAGACCGGCGAGGAGGGCGCGCTGGTCATCGAGGAGCCGTTCCCCGGGCTCACCCCGACGCTGTGGGAGGGCGAGGACCGCTACCGGCGCGAGTACTGGCAGGAGGTCGAGGGGGTCTACTGGGTCGGCGACGCCGCCGCCGTCGACGAGGAGGGGTACGTCTGGTTCAGCGGCCGCGCCGACGAGGTCATCACCATCGCCGGCCACCGGATCGGCCCGACCGACATCGAGGACGCCCTGGTCAGCCACGACGCCGTCGTCGAGGCCGCCGCCATCGCCAAGCCCGACCCCGAGCGGACCGAGGTCGCCTCGACGTTCGTCGTCCTCGGGAGGGAGTACGAACCGAGCGACGAACTCGCCGAGGAGCTGACGGGCCAGATCCGGGACGTGGTCGGCCCGATCGCGGTCGTCGACGACGTCGTCTTCGTCGACCAGCTCCCCAAGACCCGCTCGGGCAAGATCATGCGCCGGACGATCAGCGACATCATGCTGGGCGAGGATCTCGGCGACGTCTCGACGATGGAGGACGAATCCGCCGTCGACGTGATCGAGGACGCCACCGAGGGGATCGACGTCCCGGCGTCGGAGGGGTGAGCCGGGGCGCCGTCGGTCACCATCGGCGTCGGCGCCGAGCCCCCGTCGCCGTCAGTCGCCATCGCCGTCCACTCCGAGTCCGACTCCCCGTCAGTCGCCATCGCCGTCCACTCCGAGTCCGACTCCCCGTCAGTCGCCTTCGCCGTCCACTCCGAGTCCGACTCCCCGTCAGCCGCCGTTGCCGTCCGCTCCGAGTCCCACTCCCCGTCAGTCGCCGTCGCCTTCGTCATCGGTCTCGGTCCCGATCCCGAGCCGCGCCATCGTCTCCTGCTCGGCCCGGATGAACTCGCTGTCGCGGTAGCGCTCGTAGAGCCGCGCCAGCCCGGGCCTGCCGAGCTCCTGCTCGGTGCTCCACTCGCGGACGAACGAGCCGTCGTCGAGCCCCTGGAGCTGCGCCTCGAAGAACGACCGGAGAGGTCCCCGGTCGACCTCCCCGATCCGGGACAGCTGGCCGTACTGGCTGGTCCGGGAGTGGGAGGGCAGCTGCCCGAGGAAGCCGTGCTCGCGCATCTCCCGGAAGACCTCGGCGAACTCCCCCGAGAGGTAGAGCTCGGTCATGACGATCTCCGGCGGGATGCCGTGGGCGGTCTCGACCTCGAACTTGGCGATCATGGCGTTGATCATGATCGGCAGCAGCGCCTGCTCGGTCAGCAGGTCGGTGTAGGTCTCCATGTCGGCGTCGCCCTCGACGACGCCCGCGCGGGTCGAGCCGATGGACTTCGCGATCGCCAGGGCCACCGCGTGGGCCTCGCCGGTCGCGTCCTGTTCGACCGCCATGATGCTCGGGAACCCCTCGCCCTCCTCGTAGAGCGCCCGGACCGCGGGGCCGGTCATCCGCGGGGCGACCATCGTCACGTCGACGTCCTCCGGGGGGTCCAGGAACCCGTAGGTGAGGTTGTAGCCGTGGGCGACGTTCAGGACGTCACCCGCGTCCATGCCCGGCGCGACCTCCTCGGCGAACACCTCGGGGGCGACTTCGTCGGGGATCAGGAGGAAGACGACGTCGCCGCGCGCCGCCGCCTCGGCGATCGGGTAGGCGTCGAAGCCGTCGTCCTCCGCCGCGGAGCGGTAGTCGTCCGAGCGGTTGCCGACGATCACGTCCACGCCCGAATCCCGCATGTTGAGTGCCTGCGACCGGCCCTGGTTGCCGTAGCCGATCACCGCAACCGTCCGGTCGTCGAGCACCGAGAGGTCCGCGTCCTCGTCGTAGTGGATGGGGGCGTTCGCCATGCCACCCCTACCGACCGGGCCCCCAAAGTGGTACGGACGGTCGCACGCGGGTCACGTGGTGCCCGTCCGGCCTCGTCAGGCCGGAGGGTCCCTCCCGGGCGTTCCAGACGGTGGTCGGACGGGATCGACGGGGCACGATCCGTCCCCGATCGGCTGGATTCCTGTCGGCACCGGACCACACAAAACCTAATACCGAGACACCGGGAGGTATTCGCATGGACTTCAGCACCGGCACGGACCGGCGGCTCATCGAGTCGACCGCGCGGGACGTGGCGAGCGAGTACGGCCCGGAGTACTGGCGCGAGAAGGAGCGCGAGGGCGAGTTCGCCCAGGGCTTCTGGGACGAGCTGGCGGAGGCCGGCTTCCACGGGCTCCTGGTCCCCGAGGAGTACGAGGGCGCCGGGATGGGCATGCAGGAGATGGGCCTCGCGATGGAGACGCTCTGTGCGGAGGGCTGTGGCATGGCCGGGACGTGGTACCTCGTGCTCACGGCCGGCATGGCGGCGGTCGGCATCACCCAGAACGGCACCGACGAGCAGAAGGAGCGGTACCTGCCGGACATCGCGGCCGGCGAGCGGAACTTCTCGATCGGCATCACCGAGGCGGAGGCCGGCACCAACACGCTGAACGTCCAGACGCACGCCGAGCGGGACGGCGACGAGTACGTCCTCAACGGGAGCAAGGCGTGGATCACGTTCTCCGACCGCGCCGACGACATGATCATCGTCACCCGGACGACGCCCCGCGAGGAGGTCGACCGCGGCGTCGACGGGATCAGCCTCTTCGTCCTCGACATGGACGCCCCCGGCATCGACGTCTCGCCCATCCCGAAGCACGCCATCAACTACTCGAAGTCCTGCGAGGTCTTCCTCGAGGACGTCCGGGTCCCCGAGGGCAACCTCCTCGGCGAGGAGGACGACGGCTGGTGGGCGCTCGTCGACATGCTCAACCCGGAGCGGCTGGGCTTCTCGGCAGCGGCGACCGGCATCGGCAAGCTGGCCGCGGACACCGCCATCCAGTACGCGAACGACCGGGAGGTCTTCGGCGCGCCGATCGGCACCCACCAGGCGGTGTCGTTCCCGATCACGGAGGCGTACGCCCGGATGGAGACGGCGGCGCTGATGCGCGAGAAGGCCGCCTGGCTCTACGACCAGGGCGAGGAGTGTGGCTACGAGACCAACGTCGCCAAGGCCGTCGCCGTCGAGGCCGGCATCGAGGCGGTCAAGCAGTCGATGCAGGCGTTCGGCGGCTGGGGCTACGCCGAGGAGTACGACGTCGAGCGGTGGTGGCGCGAGATCAACCTGACCCGGCTCGCGCCCGTCTCCCAGCAGATGGCCTACAACCACATCGCCCGCCAGCTCGGGTTCCCGAGGTCGTACTAGGTTCCCGAAGTCGTATTACCCTCCCCCTCGCACACCGAGACCATGAACGAGCGCGCCCGAACGGGTGTGGACCCGACGGCCGGGACATGGACCGATCGCCGCGACCGAGCCACCCCGATGACGGAGACCGGGGGTGACAGCGAGTGACGATGCGGGTCGATATCGACGCCGAGACCGACGATGAGAGCGCCCGGGCCATCGCCGAGGCCCTGGCCCGACACCTCGAGACCGACGTCGAGGTGTACGGCGAGCGAGACGCCGAGGGCACGGCCGAGGGGAGCGGCGACGGCGCTGGAGACGGCGACGGCGCTGGAGACGGCGACGGCGCCGGAGGCGGCGACGGCGCTGGAGACGACGGGGAGACCCCGCTCGCGACCGCCACCTACACCGGCGAGGTCAGGGGCGTCGGCTCGCGCCGGCGCGACCCCCAGCCCGAGGACCTCGGTCCGACCGAGCGCGAGGAGGCGCTCCGCGAGCAGATCGCCGACATCGAGCGCGGCGGCCCGGAGAAGTACCGCGAGCGGCTCCCCGATCAGGGCAAGCTGTTCGTCCGCGACCGCCTGGAGCAGTGGTTCGGCGAGGACGGCCTCCGGTTCGAGGACGGCAAGTTCGCCGAGCTCGACGCCGACGACCGCCTGCCGGCCGACGGCCTCCTGACGGGCGCCGCCGAGTTCGAGGGCCGCGACGTCCACTTCATGGCCAACGACTTCACCGTCAAGGCGGGGTCGATGGCCGCCAAGGGCGTCGAGAAGTTCCTCCGCATGCAGCAGCGCGCGCTGAAGACCGGCCGGCCGGTGCTGTACCTCATGGACTCCTCCGGGGGCCGGATCGACCAGCAGACGGGCTTCTTCGCCAACCGCGAGGGCATCGGGAAGTACTACTACAACCACTCGATGCTCTCGGGGCGCGTCCCGCAGATCTGCGTCCTCTACGGCCCGTGCATCGCCGGCGCCGCCTACACGCCGGTCTTCGCCGACTTCACCATCATGGTCGAGGGGATGAGCGCGATGGCCATCGCCTCACCCCGGATGGTGAAGATGGTCACCGGCGAGGAGATCGACCTCCAGGACCTCGGCGGCCCGGAGGTCCACGCGCGGTACTCCGGGAGCGCGGACCTCGTCGCCGCCGACGAGGAGCACGCCCGCCGGCTGGCAGCCCGGCTGATCTCGTACCTGCCGGACAACAGCGACCACCGACCCCCACGGAGCGAGCCGCTGGACCCCAAGTACTCGCCGGAGGGGATCGACTCGGTCGTCCCGCAGGACCCCCACCGCGGCTACGACATGTTCGACCTGATGGAGCGGGTCGTCGACGCCGACTCGATCCTCGAGCTGCGGCCCCGCTACGGCCCGGAGATCATCACCGCGTTCGCCCGGATCGACGGGCGGCCGATCGGCATCGTGGCCAACCAGCCGACCGAGCGGGCCGGGGCGATCTTCCCGAACGCCGCCGAGAAGGCCGCCCAGTTCATCTGGACCTGCGACGCCTACAACGTCCCGCTGCTGTACCTCTGTGACACGCCCGGGTTCATGGCCGGCGCCCAGGTGGAGAAGGAGGGCATCCTCGAGCAGGGCAAGCGGATGATCTACGCGACGTCCGCGGCGACGGTCCCCAAGCAGTGCGTCGTCGTCCGGAAGGCCTACGGCGCGGGGATCTACGCGATGTCCGGGCCGGCGTACGACCCCGAGTCGGCGATCGCGCTCCCGTCGGGCGAGATCGGGATCATGGGCCCCGAGGCGGCCATCAACGCCGTCTACGCCAACCGGCTCGCCGACATCGACGACGACGAGGAGCGCGCCGAGCTCGAGGAGGAGCTCCGCGAGGAGTTCCGCGAGGACATCGACGTCCGCCGGATGGCCAGCGAGGTCGTCATCGACGACATCGTCCTCCCGTCGGCGCTCCGCGAGGAGCTCGAGAACCGCTTCGCGTTCTACGAGACCGTCGAGAAGTCCCGCCCGGACAAGAAGCACGGGACGATCCTGTAGACCGGCCCCCACGTCCCCTGACGTCCGGTCACGCCATCCCGAGTCCAATCGTCGCCTACCTGGACGATAACTCGGATACTCGTTCCTCGGCTCTCGCCTGTTTCTCCTGCAAGCGGTTCGGGTCCATCCGCTCGGGCCGCCAGAGGACGTCGATGGTCTGTTCGACCACCACCTCGTCGACGTCATCGAGCCGGCTCACCTCCTCCGTCACCTCCTCGATGATCTGGGCCATGTAGAGGCACACCGGCGACGTGGGGACGAGCTCGATGGAAACGCACCCGCCGTCGACCGCGACGTGCTCGACGAGGCCGAGTTCGACGATGGATAGCGGTCGTTCGGTGAGGCAGCTACACGGGTCGAGGACCCGGTCGAGCCGTTCGTACACTCGGTCGCGTCGGTCGTCCACCTTGTCGAGTCCGTCGTCCACCTTGTCGAGTCCGTCGTCCACCTTGTCGAGTCCGTCGTCCACCTTGTCGAGTCCGTCGTCCACCTTGTCGAGTCCGTCGTCCACCTTGT
>SLIW01000451.1 GCA_007135435.1 Natronomonas sp. | reverse complement strand
GTCGGTCGGGCCCTCAAGTTCGCGCTGGATGCGGCGGTTGATCTTCTCGCGCTGGGAGAGCGTCTCGTCGAGCTCCATGTCGCCCAGCGCCGCCCGCAGGGTCGTCTGGGCGAGGTTCGAGGTCGCGTTCTTGTAGTCGTCGACCTCGAGGAACGCGCGCTTGGCGTTCATCACCCTGATGTAGACGACCGCGTCGGCGGTGACGGGGGAGTTGTCCTCCGTGATGGCCTCCTGTCTCGGGACGTCGATGGTCTGGGTCCGCAGGTCGAAGGTGTAGGTCCGCGAGACGAACGGCGGGATGATGTGCAGACCGGGCTCGAGCAGCTCGCGGAACTCCCCGAAGACCGTCAGCGCCCGCTTCTCGTAGGCCTCGACGATCTCGACGGCGCTGGAGACGGCGGCGATGGCGATAACGAGGAACGCCAGCCCGGCGACGAGCAGTGGATCGAGCTCGACGGCGCCCATCGCCACCGCGGCGGCGACCAGCGCGACCGCCACGACGATGACGACCACGCGGGTCGAGAGCCCCGAGTGCGACCGACGGAGTTCGCGGGCGACACTGTCTGACATGCGCTAGCATCGGGTCTATCGACACTTCAACCTATGGTCACTGGCTCGACAGCTCGTGGCGGTGCCCGCACCGGGTCGGCAGACCATCAACCACAGGTCTCTCGCCACAGGGCCCGGGATCAGAGCGCGCGATCGATGGCGTCGGCGGTCGCCTCGCCGACGCCCGACACCTCGGTCAGCTCGTCCGGGGACGCGGCGCGGACGCCGTCGACGTTCCCGAACCGCCGGAGGAGTCGCTTGCGCAGCTCGGGACCGACCCCGGAGACGTCGTCCAGCGGGGTCGACACCTCGTCGCGGACCGTCTGGTGGTACTGGACGGCGAAGCGGTGGGCCTCGTCGCGGACCCGCTGGAGCAGGTGCAGCGCCGGGTCGTCGTCCGGCCAGTCGAAGACCCCGTCGGGGGTGACAACGAGCTCGCGGTCCTTGGCGAGCGCGATCGCCGGGACGTCCCACCCCGTCTCGGCGAGGGCGTCCCTGGCGGCGCCGAGCTGTCCCTCGCCGCCGTCGATCACCAGGAGGTCGGGGTCGCGACGATCGTCGCGGCCCTCGAGCGCCCGCAGCGCCCGCCAGCGGACCAGCTCTCGCATGTTGGCGTAGTCGTCGTTCGTCTCGCGGAGCTTCTTGCGCCGGTAGCCGCGCTTGGCCGGCGCGCCGTCGTCGAAGGTGACGTTGCTGCCGACGACGGCCCGGCCCTGGGCGTGGCTGACGTCGAAGCCCTCGACGCGCTCCGGCCGGTCGATACCCAGCCGCCGCGCGAGGGCGCCGGTCGCGTCGGCCTCGCCGGCACGCCTGCGGGCGTTCTTCAGCGCCAGCTCGACGAGCGTCGCCTCCCGGCCCGCCCCCGGCACGCGGACGGCGACGCCCTCCGCCTCCAGCCAGCGGTCGACCTCCGGGTCGCCGTGGCGCTCCGGCAACAGCAGCGCGTCCGGGAGCCGCCGGTCGGCGTAGAACTGCGGGACGAACGCCGCGAGCACCGCGGCGACCCGGCCCTCCTCGTGGGGGGTCTCCCCGTCCGGGGCGGTCTCGTCCTCACCGGCTTCCCGCTCGCCCCCGCCGCCGTCCGTGTCTCCCGCCGATCCGGCGGCCCCGGTCGACCCGGCGGACTCGGCGGCCCCGGTCGTCTCGGCGGACCCGGCGGACTCGGCGGCCCCGGTCGTCTCGGCGGACCCGGCGGACTCGGCGGCCCCGGTCGACCCGGCGGACCCGGCGGATTCGGCCGATCCGTTCGACCCGGCGGGCACGTCGACCCGGTGGCGCTCCCGGTCGACGAGCTTGCCGTCCTCGCTGTGGAGCCGGGCCACGATCGCCGAGTCGCCCTCGACGGCCACCCCGAGGACGTCGACGACCTCCTCGTCGCGGCCGACGACCGCGGCGCCTCCGCCCTCGTGGAACGCCTCGACCGCGTCGAGGCGGTCCCGGAGCGACGCAGCGCGCTCGTAAGCCCGTCGCCCGGCGGCGGCCTCCATCCCCCGGCGTAGCGGCTCCGCGAGCACGCCCGTCTCGCCCTCCAGGAAGCGGACGACCGATTCGACGTCCTCGCGGTAGTCCGCGACCGCGATCTCGCCGGTGCACGGGGCGGTACAGAGGCCCATCTCGTAGTCCAGGCAGGGTCGATCCCGGTTGGCGTACTTGTGGTCCGAGCAGGCGCGGATCCCGTAGGTCTCCCGCAGCGCCTTGACGACCGTCTCGACGCGGCCCTTCTCCGTGAACGGCCCGAAGACGGTCGCGCCGTCCTCCGGGTCGCGCGTCACCTCGATGCGCGGGACCTCGTGGTCGGTCAGCTGGACCAGCGGGTAGGACTTGTCGTCCTTCAGCCGGACGTTGTAGCGGGGCTGGTGGCGCTTGATGAGGTTGGCCTCGAGCAGGAGCGCCTGCGTCTCCGTGTCGGTGACGGCGAAGTCGACGCCGTCGGCGGCCCCGATCATCCGGCGGATGCGCTGGCTCCTGGGGTCGGCGTACGACCGGACGCGGCTCCGCAGGTCCACCGCCTTCCCGACGTAGAGGACGTCGTCGGCCGACTCGAAGAGGTAGACCCCGGGCTCGCGGGGGAGGTCGTTCGCCCGCTCGCGGACCGCACCCGCCTCCATGTGTCCCGGTTGTCGTCGAACGGTATCAGGGTGACGCGTCCCGACCGTCCGGTCCCCGATGACAGTACCATCGCCGCCTCGGGGACCGGCTAACGATCGCCAGGAGAGCGCCTGTAAAAGCCTCCCGGACCGGCCCTCGTCCAGGGTTCCGGGTCACTGGGTCGGGACGACTGCGCCACCTACAAAGCCTCGAAGGCCCTCCATCCACCGATGACCGACGCCGAACGCCTGTGGCTGGTCGAGCGGACCTACACCGACCGCGACCTGATCGTGCTGGTGTACGCGACGCCGGACGGGACCCGAAGCCGTCGGAAGGAGCTGTCGTCGACGATGCTGGGCAGGACCACGGTGACGGCGGCCGTCGATGCCGACCCCGAAAAGCTGGAGCCAGTCGACGACGAGGAGACCCGCGATCGGTACGCCGCCGAGGTCGAACGGGTCCGCGCCGACCACGACCCCGACGACCCGATCTGAGGGCGATCTGGAGCGTCCGACCCGCGGGTCGCCCCGTCCAATCCGGGGAGGGTCCGTCCGTCCGAAGCTGGGGGTCCCCGTCCAACCCGCGGACCGTACTCGAGGATCGTCCGATCCAACCCGAGTGATCGCCCGATCACGTGTGCGACCGCCGGACGACACCCGTCTTTGTGTCGAATTCCCACGGTAGACGCGAGACTGAAGGCCTATAAGCCATCGGGAGCAAGCCGACGACACCATGGCCGCCATCGAACTGGAGGGCGTCAGGAAGTCCTTCGGGGACGTCCGGGCGCTCCGCGGCGTCGACCTCGACGTCGAGGAGGGCGAGATCTTCGGCTTCCTCGGTCCGAACGGCGCCGGCAAGTCCACGACGATCAACGTCATCCTGGACTTCGTCCGCCCGGACGCGGGGTCGGCCAGGGTGCTGGGGCACGACGCCCGCGAGGAGAGCGTCGCGGTCCGCGAGCGGACCGGGGTCCTCCCGGAGGGCTTCCACCTCTACGACCGCCTCACCGCCCGCGAGCACCTCGAGTTCGCCATCGACTCCAAGGACGCCGACGACGATCCCTACCCCCTCCTGGAGCGCGTCGGCCTCGAGGAGGCTGTCGACCGGAAGGCGGGCGGCTTCTCGACGGGGATGCAACAGCGGCTCGCGCTGGCGATGGCGCTCGTCGGCGACCCCGAACTGCTCATCCTCGACGAGCCCTCCTCGGGCCTCGACCCGAACGGCGCCCGCGAGCTGCGGCGCATCGTCGAGGCCGAGGCCGACGCCGGCGCCACCGTCTTCTTCTCGAGCCACATCCTCGGGCAGGTCGAGGCGGTCTGCGACCGCGTCGGCATCATCCGCGACGGCGAGCTCGTGGCGGTCGACTCGATCGAGGGCCTCCGGGAGAACGTCGCCGGCGGCTCGGCGCTCGTCGTGGAGGTCGACGCCGTCCCCGACGACGCGCTCCACCGCGTGAAGAGCCTCGACGGCGTCTCGGAGGCGACCGTCGACGGGACGACGTTCCGGGTCACCTGCGACGACGACGTCAAGATGGACGTCGTCCAGGCGCTCGAGGACGCCGGCGCGGACGTCTCGGACTTCAGCACCGAGGAGGCGCCCCTTGAGGACCTCTTCGCGGCGTACACGGAGGGGGCGGCGTGAGCTGGAGCGCCGTCGCCCGGAAGGACTTCTGGGACGCCATCCGGTCGCGGCTGCTGCTCGTGCTGACGGTCCTCTTCGCGCTCTTCGCGGCGGGGGCGGCCTTCTTCGTCACCGAGATCGACGCGGGCGGGCCCTTCGTCGGCGAGCTGACGACCATCCTGCTCATCGCCGGCCTCGTGTCCGCCACGGCGATCTTCATCCCGATCGTCTCCATCGCCGCCGCCTACCGGTCTTTGGCGGGCGAGCGCGAGAGCGGGAGCCTGAAGCTGCTACTGTCCCTGCCGAACAGCCGCGCCGACGTCGTCGTCGGGAAGTTCGCCGGGCGGGCCGCGGTCGTCAGCGTCGCGCTGCTCGTCGGGTTCGCGGTGGGGCTCATCGTCACCGCGGCGCTCGCGGACGCCTTCTCGCCCCTCGAGTACGTCGTCTTCGTGGGCGTCTCGCTGCTCTTCGCGTTCGTCTTCGTCGCGATCACCGTCGGCGTCTCCGCGTTCACCTCCTCGGCGTCGCGGGCCGCCTACGGCGCCTTCGGCCTGTTCGTCGTCTTCCAGTTCCTCTGGGGCGTCCTCGCCCAGGGGGTCGTCTACGTCCTCAACGGCTTCTCGTTCGAGGGGATCGAGCAGGGCGACGCCCTCCTGAACCTCTACGAGTTCCTCGTCATCGTCGACCCGACGACGGCCTACCAGCAGGCGACGCTGTGGGTCGTCCGCCAGCTCGCCGAAGAGGGGGAGGGCCAGGGGATGGCCGCCGAGCTCCCGTTCTACGCCCAGGACTGGTTCGGCTTCGTCGTCATGGCCGTCTGGGTCGCCCTCCCGCTCGCGATCGGCTACCTCCGCTTCGAGTCATCCGACCTGTAGCGGCCCGGCTCATGCGGGTGTCGGGCGCCGGACGGCGGACGGCGGCAGCCATCCTTCGTCTGGTCCCCGTCCGCAACGCCGCGACTGCTGGACGGCCGGATGATCGGGACTGGCCCTATCCCCCGCGTCCGGGAGCCGCGAGGCTTTTGGGCGACCGCCGCCTCAGTACCGGGTATGACGCGCAACCCCTTCGACGAGATCGAGCGGATGTTCGACCGGATGAGCCGCCAGCTCGGCCCGATCGAGGACGAGCTGCTGGACGGGTCGGTCCCCGTCGACGTCGAGGACCGCGGCGACAGCTTCGTCGTCACGGCGGACCTCCCTGGGTTCGACCGCGAGGACGTCGACGTCCAGCTCGCCGGCGAGACGCTCACCATCTCCGGGAGCCACGAGACCGACGACGAGGCCGCGGGCGAGGACGAGACCGGCCGGTACGTCCGCCGGGAGCGGCGCCGGCGGTCGGTCAGCCGGTCGGTCCACCTCCCGGAGGCGGTCGACCAGGAGGGGACCGAGGCGACCTACACCAACGGCGTGCTCACGGTGACGCTCCCCAAGCAGGAGGCGGACGACGGCCAGAGCATCCCTATCAACTGACCGTCGACCTAGTAGCGGTGGTCGGGGCAACCCCACCCCGTCCGTCCCGGGGATCGGCGGGTGGTTCGACCGGGACGAAGACGGGAGAGTGCGCCGTCTGTCACCCGTCAAACGACCGTCCGACGCCCGCTTCACACCGCCGCAGTACGGCGGTTTCACTTCCGGTCCGCATGGGTGGGTTTTAAGCCATCTCCAGTCCCTCGATCCGATGCACACGCTCCTTCCCCTTTCTGAACCACTCCTCCGAGCGGTCGCGCCGCCGAACGGTCGCGCCGCCGAACGGTCGCGCCGCTGGACAGCCACGTCGCTGAACGGACGCGCCGCTGGACAGCCGCGGCGCTCAAGCGTTGAGGTGAGGGACGAGAGACGAGAGACGGGACGACCGTCGACGATCGAGTGTAACCAACTGGGGAGTGAATCGAGACGACCCGACAGTAATAAGCGACCGACCTCGCAATAGCTGGACAGTACAGATGGTCGACGCCGTCGTCATCCTGTTTGGCATCTCCCTCGTCGTCGTGGGTGCCGTGGTCGCGAGCACCCGGGTGGTGGTCGCGCTGCTCGCCCGCGCCGAGGCCGCCCTCGAGAGCGACCGTGGGCTGGCGGAGGCCGCGGCCACGGACGGGGCGGTGGCGATCAGGGAGTACCTCGGGGGGTTCCTGATCGTCGCCGGCGCGCTGATCTTTGCCGCCGGGGTCTTCTGAGCCCAGGCGGCCGCCGCCCTCCCGGAATACATATCCCGATCCCCTCGTGTCCCGGTGGCATATCTCGTCCCCTTGCGCCCCGAACCTCGTCCTCCGCCTCCCGGAAGGCATACCCCGCCCCCCCGAGTACCCGGGGCATGCTCGAACTCGATGACGTCGTCGCCGCCCGCGACCGCGTCGCCGAGACGGTCCGCGTGACCCCACTGGAGTACTCCCACACCTTCTCCGCGCGGACCGGCGCCGAGATCCACCTGAAGCTCGAGAACTTCCAGCGCACCGGGGCGTTCAAGATCCGCGGGGCGACCAACAAGATCGCCCGGCTGACCGACGCCGAGCGGGAGGCGGGCGTCGTCACCGCCAGCGCGGGCAACCACGCCCAGGGGGTCGCCCTCGCCGGGACGCGCGCCGGCGTCGACTCGACGATCGTCATGCCGGAGTACGCCCCGATCTCGAAGGTCAACGCCACCCGCTCGTACGGCGCGGAGGTCGTCCTCCACGGCGTCGATTACGCGGCCGCTGCCGAGCGGGCCCACGAGATCGAACGCGAGGAGGGCCGGACGTACCTCCATGCCTTCGACGACCCCGACGTGATGGCGGGCCAGGGGACCATCGGCCTCGAGATCGTCGAGCAGTGCCCCGACGTCGACACCGTGGTCGTGCCGATCGGCGGCGGCGGGCTCATCGCGGGGGTCGCGACGGCCGTGACGGCGAAGACCGACGCCCGGGTCGTCGGGGTACAGGCCGAGGGTGCCTCGAGCGTCGCCGAGTCCCTGCGGAAGGGCGGGCGGGTCGAGATCGACGCCGTCGACACCATCGCCGACGGCATCGCCACCCGCTCGGTGGGCGAACTGCCCTTCGAGGTGATCCGCGAGCGGGTCGACGAGGTGGTCACCGTCCCCGACCCGGAGATCGCGAACGCGGTCACGTCGCTCCTCGAGCGGACGAAGGCGGTCGTCGAGGGCGCCGGTGCCGTCACGCTCGCCGCGGTGGCCGGGGAGGCCTTCGACTACGACGACGGCGAGACGATCGTCCCGCTGCTGTCCGGCGGCAACATCGACCTCAACGTCCTCACCACCGTGATCACCCGCGGGCTGGTCGAACGCGGGCACTTCCTGCGCATCCGGACGGTGCTCAAGGACCGGCCGGGGGCGCTCCAGGAACTCGTCGAGACCGTCGCCGAGCACCGGACCAACATCCACGCGATCGAGCACGACCGCGCGTCGAAGGACATCGCCATGAACGCCGCAGAGGTCGAGCTCGACCTCGAGACCAGGGGCCCCGACCACGTCGCCGAGCTGATCGCCGGCCTCGAGGCGGCCGGCTTCGAGGTCGAGGTGCTCGTCTGAGCGGTCGTGGGCGTGGGGCCGGTCGAGGCGGTGGTCGATACGTTCACACCGGGCTCGATTCCCACGACCCGCGGACGAGGGTGGCGTTCACGACGACGCCGACGAGCAGCGCGAACGCGGCGAGGTACAGCGCGGTGAAGATGAGGATGATCCCCCCGAGGACTCCGTAGAGGGCGTACTCTGCGGCGTACGCCGCGTAGAGCTGGATCGCGACGACGAGGACCGTCCAGCCGAACGCGGCGAACGCCGCGCCCGGCAGCGCCGCGCCCGGCGTGGACGCCAGCCGGGAGGGGACGCTGTAGAGCGGGACGAACACGGCGACAAGCGTGGCGAACATGACGATCGGCCACGCGTACTGGAGCAGTGTCCCGGCGGTCACGGACGCGTAGAACTGTCCGGTGAGGGCGACGGCGACGATGGCGAGGCTGAGCGACCCAACGACGACGACGGCGTTGCGCACGCGTTCAGCGCGCGTACGCCTTTTCGCGTCCTTCGCGTCCTCCGCGTCGGTCGTGACGCTCGCGTCGGTGGCTCCCTCGACGCGGTCCACGACGGTCAGGAACCCGACGACCACGTTCGCGCCGCCCCACAGGAGGACGCCGACGGCCAGCACCGTCGCGCCGGTCCGGCCGGTCGCGGTCGCGAGCGACTGGCGGATCAGCAGCTGTGCCTCCAGCGTGAGCAGCCTGGGCAGCGCGTCGCCCGCCC
Organism: Natronomonas sp.; assembly: GCA_007135435.1. Classification (GTDB taxonomy): domain Archaea; phylum Halobacteriota; class Halobacteria; order Halobacteriales; family Haloarculaceae; genus Natronomonas. The sequence continues at coordinate 698 of SLIW01000451.1, read as the reverse complement.
ACGTCGCCGCCTCCTGGCCGAAGAAGGCGACCACGAGGACGAGGATCGGGAGGAGCGAGATGAACGTGTAGTACGCGAGGGCGGCGGCTGGATACCTGACGTCGTTGTCGTCGGCCGCTCGCGCGACGGCCACCACGAGCGCGACGGCGCCTCCCAGCCGGGACATACCACTTGGTAGGGCGAGCTACCGTAAAACGGCTGGGCGCGGACCTGACGGTAACACGGCTGGGCACGGACCTGACGATAACACGGCTGGATGCGGAACTGAGGGTAAAACGGTTGGATGCGGAATTGACTGGAAAACAGCAGACTGCGGAACGGGGGGACGAACGACGCGGACTTACAGCCAGTCGACGAACGTGCCCTCGACGAGCGTCTCCCGCTGGGCATCGATGTAGGCCGACTGCATGCCCCAGATAGCCTGCGCGAAGGGCTCGCCCCGGTCGACCCGGGCCGCGACCTGGTCGTGCTTCCAGCTCGCCGGCGTCACCCGGCGGTCGACCCGCTCGCGCAGCGGCAGGATGTAGCGGTTGGCCTCCGCGGCGTCGAGCCCGCGGAGCTCGAGGCCGTCGCGAGCGAACTCGAACAGCTCGGCGAACAGCTCGTCGGTGTCGGCGGTCTCCTCGCCGTCGCTCGTCACCCACTCGAGGTCGGCGTCGAGGCCGTCGCGGACGGCGGCGTAGAAGTTCTCCCTGGCG
>SLIW01000213.1 GCA_007135435.1 Natronomonas sp. | reverse complement strand
GAGCGGTGTGAGGGTCGGAGCGAAGCGAGACCCTCGAGGCGTGAACCGACGTCGTCGGTTTCCGATACTATAATTTTCGTAGTCACTATCGAATTCTAATTTTCAGGAATTCCCCAGGAATGAACGCGGTAAAGACCATCGAAGACGCAGATGCCGAGCGAGACTGAGGCCGACCCGATCCGGGTCGATCAACCACCGCAGCCGGTCCACCGATCCCTTCCGATCCCCCGTCGAAATATCAGAAAGAATATATTACGCAGAGCCCTCGTATCCATCGGTAATGAATCTTCGTCTCGCTTCACTGCCCGTTAGACAGAAGGAGATATAGGTACTCGGTGAACACCCATCGAACAGCGTGTCGATCCGTAGGCCCACGCGGGGATTGCCGATCTCGGCGGCGCTGTTGCGGACCGTCCACGGGTTGCGACGGGCCGAGCGCCGCGGCGGCTGCGCGGTGGGCTGCGGGATCGATCGGGTCGACGACTCGCGGTTGCCGTGGTCGACCGGGGGCGACTACGGCGGGTGGGGCGGCCGCGAGTTCCACGGCACCGACGGGGTCCCTGCACTGGCGACGACCGACCGGGACCGAACGCCGGTGGTGTTCGTCCACGGCAACCAGCGTGACGCGTGTGACTGGCTGGGCCACGCGCGGTTCTTCCTGCGACGCGGCTACGGCGGTGACGACCTGTGGGCGATGACCTTCCGGGACGGGACGCCGAGCCACCCGGAGATGGCCGCCCAGCTGGACGCCTTCGTGGGGAAGGTCCGCGAGCACACCGGCGCCGGGCGGGTGGCGGTCGTCGCCCACAGCCTCGGGGTCACCGGCGTCCGGCACTGGCTGGCGACGCGGGACCGCTACGACTGGGTCGAGACGGCCGTCCTCCTCGCCGGCGCGAACCACGGGACGGTGCTCAACAGCTGGTGCGCCGAGGTCGGGCTCGACCGCGGCCCCTACCGGGTCATCGACTTCCTCCGGGCGGACTACGACGAACGCGAGGACCACCCGCTCGCGCGGCTCAACGAGGAGGAGACCCCCGGCGACGTGGACTACTACACCATCCGGGGGACGGAGGACCCGCTGTTCTGGCGATGTCCGGACAGTCCGGCCCTCGAGGGGGCGACCAACGTCGCCCTCGAGGCCGACCACGACGGCGTCAGGACGGAGCTCGAGGCCGTCGAGTACGTCTTCGAGTGGGTCTCCGGCGAGCACCCCTACGACCTCCGCAACCAGGTCGGCACGCCGCGGTGACCGAGGACCACGACACCAGTTCGGGTACTCGACCCCTCACTCCGCGCCCGCGGCGGGTCGTCGGATCGGCGGCTCGAGTCGAACGACCCACAGGAGGAGGAGGCTGGCGAGGAGGAGCCCGGCCGAGAGGAACAGCCAGCTCGCCCGGTAGCCGACGGTGTCGGCGAGGTAGCCGAATACGGGCGGCGCGACGAGGGCGCCGGCGGTGAGCGCGAGCTGGCCGGCGGCGGTGGCGCCCCCCATCTCGTCGACGGCGACGAGGGTCGCCATGCACGAGTAGTAGACGCCGGTGTACCCGAGGACGAAGAAGCCGAGGGCGGAGAAGCCGAGGGCCGCCCCGAGCGGGGTCGTGGTCTCGGCGACGACGACGAAGAGGCCCGCGCTGGCGAGCGTCTGGACGATGAGGATGGTCCCGATCCGGACCTGCGGGTCGCCGGGGAGGACGTCCGAGAGCCAGCCGGTGAGGACCCGCCCCGCGCTCCCGAACAGCTGGACGAGCGCGAGGACGACCCCGCCGAAGGCGACCGAGGCGCCGATGGACTCCTCGACGTAGAGGACGGTGTAGCCGGTCGTGGTGAACAGGGCGGCGCCGAGGAAGAACCCGGCGGCGACGAGGACGACGTAGGGTCGGTTCGAGACCAGCCCGCGGAAGTCGGGGAGTCGACCGCCGCTGGTGTCGCCGCCGACGTAGAACGCGTAGAAGACGACGGTGACGACGACCGCGAGCCCCGCGGCGACGAGGAAGCCGGCCTGCCAGAACAGGACGCCGGCGAGGCCCGTCACGAGCAGGGCGCTGATGCCGCTCCCGCCGGTGACCCCGACCTGCTTGATCCCCATCGCGAAGTTCTGCCGGCCCGGCTCGATGGAGTCGAAGACCGCCTTGTTCGTCCCCGGGATGGCGGTCCCGTAGGCCGAGCCGAGGAAGAAGACCGCCGCGAGCAACAGCGCGTAGGTGGGCGCGCCGGCCACGAGGAGGACGCCGACCGCGAGGCCGAGCAACCCGATCGCCAGGGTCCGGCGCTCGCCGAAGCGGTCGGTCGCGGCGCCGATCGGCAGCAGGAACACCGCGTAACCGAGGGTCAGCGTCGTGACGACGATGCCCACCTCGAAGCGGCTCAGCCCGAAGACGTCGCGGAAGAACGGCGTCGCGGCGAAGACCGCGTAGTAGCAGATGCTGGCGGAGATCTGCCACAGGGTCACGAGCGCGACCGTCCGCCAGTAGGAGCCGTCCATCGGACGTCGACGCGTTCCCCGGGACGGACCCTTACCCTACCGGAGGCGGCAAGCCGGGGGCCGGGACACGTTTCCCGGCTGGCGGAGGCGGGATGCGTCTCTCACGTGGCGGAGGCGGGATGCGTCTCTCAGGTGGCGAAATACGTGCCCCCACGGGCGGACGATCTCAGTCCGCCCGTCGCCGACCGTTGAACCCGGCCGCCGCCGTCCGGAACGTCCCGACCGGGTCCGGTTTCCCCGCGAACACCTGCAGGAAGTACAGGGCGACGACGGCCCCGACGGCACCGATCTGTACCGGCTGGCTCGGGTGGACCATCGCCACGATGCCCAGGCCGAAGTACGCCGTGCCGAGGGCGAGCGACGGGAGCCGGCCGAACGCGTACCGGTAGTTGATGCCGTGGATGATCGCGAGCGCCCCGAGCATCGCGAAGACGCCGGCGGACAGCGAGGCGTAGTTGAACTCCCCGGAGACCATCTCGGGGTGGTAGAGGAACGTGAAGGGGAGGATGAACAGCGGTGCAGAGATCTTGATCGCCTCCTTGCAGCTCCCCCAGAAGTTCCCACCCGATATCCCGCAGGTGACCGCCACACAGGTCGCGATCGGTGGCGTCAGCCCCGCGAGGATCGCGGCGTAGAACACGAAGAAGTGCGCCGCCAGATCCGGGATGAAGAACTGGTTGATGAACGTCGGCGCGACGAGGAAGGCGACGATCGTGTAGGCGGCCGTCGTCGGCATGCCGAGGCCGAGCATGATACAGATGGCCATCGCGAGGATCGCCGCGACGATGAGCGTCCCGTCGGAGACCGCCATGATCGTGAGCGTGATCCGGCCGGGGATGCCCGTGGCGACGAAGAGGTCGACCACGCCGTTGATCGCCGCGAGGATGATCGCCACCGGCGCGAGGACGACGACGCCCTCCCGGGAGCCGTCGACGGTCTGCTCGAGGGTGTCGACGAACTTCCAGAAGACGACCCGGAACCACTCGAGGCCGGAACCGGAGACCTCGCGGCCGAGGTACGCCGCCTTCGCCGTCGGCACCGTGATGCCGAGCGCGATCATCGACACGGCCGTCCAGAGCGCCGCGGTCCCGACCGTCCACTGCAGGATGCCGAGGATGTAGATGAGGACCACCAGCGGAATGCCGAACTTGATCGACTCGAGGGCGATGTCGAACCGCGTGAGGGTGGTGTCGAAGAAGCTGTCGAGGTCCGGCTCGTCGATCTGGGGACCGGCCGCGTAGTGGACGGCGATGACGATGGAGACCACCAGGACCACCGCCGGGATCATCCCGGCGACGATGACGTCGAAGTACGAGACGCCGAAGATGAGCGTGGCCATGATGAACGCCCCCGCCCCCATCACGGGCGGCAGGACCTGGCCGGCCGTCGACGCGACCGCCTCGATACCCCCGGCGGTCTCGGGCTTCACCCCGTTGCGCTTCATCATCGGGATGGTGAACGAGCCGGTCATGCCGGCGTTCGCGGTCTGGCTGCCGTTGACCGACCCGATCACGGCACTGGCGACGACCGCGGTCTGGGCCACGCCCGACGAGAGGTACTTCCCGGAGCGGACCGCGATCCGGAGGATCAGGTCGAACGCGCCGTAGGACTTGAGCAGCCCCGCGTACAGGAGGAACAGCGCGATCCACGCCGCCACGAGCTGGGTCAGGAACCCGAAGAAGCCGTCGTCGCCGCTCATCACCAGGATGCGGAGCGTCCGTTCGTACGAGATGCCCGAGTGGCTGATGAGGCCCGGCACGTAGTTGCCGTACAGCGCGTAGAGGATGCCGACGACGACGACCGCGAGGAACGTCGTCCCGAACGACCGGTAGGTCATGAAGCACATGACGAACGTGAAGATCACCGCGAGCCACAACCGGTGGGGTCGTCGGTACAGCGACTGGCCCGCCTGGTCGACCTGGATCGCCTGTATGTTGAGGGCAATGTACCCCGTGACGATGACGATCAGCCCCGCGCTGAGGAGGAGGACCAGCGTCTCGAGGCGGTTGCCGGGGGCGAACAGCTCCCTGAGCTGGGACCACAGCACCGTCGTCTCACCGTCGACCTCTGCCGTCTCGCCGTCGACCTCCGCCGCCTCGCCGTCGACCCCTGCCGTCTCGCTCTCGACCTCCGCCGACTCATCGTCGGCCTCCGCCGGCCCGCCGTCGTCGACCTGTTTCGCCAGCTCGTGGAAGACGTACAGGAGCAGGATGTACCCGAGGAAGACCGTCCCGAGGTAGGCCCGTGACCAGACCTGGGTCCGGGCCCAGTACATGATGAACAGCCACATCGGGATCGAGAGTGCGGCGAGGAGCTTCCACATCGAGGCTGACGCCACGATGGCCCGCGGGGTGAGCGAGCGGCTGATCGTCCCCAGGATCGGTCGCTGGGCGTCCGCGGGTTCGAAGTCGGATCGGGCACGGGTTTCGGATGACATGACGTGGTCGGTCTACCGATATCTCTCGTGGTCGGGCCAACGCGGTCGCTCGTCCGCCGGTTCGAACGCGGTGCGCGGCTCGTCGACGGCGCGGTTCACGCCTCGACTAGTCCGCCTCGCCGCGGGTCCAGCTGTCGTCCCAGGCGCCGTTCTCCTCCCAGTAGTCCGCGACACCGGGGTGGACCTCGAGCTCCTCGAGGACCGCCTGGGTCATCGAGTCGACGCCGGAGTGGTCGAGCGTCGTCGGGTCGGACTCCTGGAGGGTCTCCCAGTGCTCGCTGGCGACCCGCGTCAGCTCGTGGGTCGCCGCCGCCGGGACGTCCGGGCCGAACGCCCACTGGCCGCCGAGCGCCCAGCTGACGACGGTGTCGGTGACCTGGGTGACCTCCTGCTGCCAGCCGTACGGTTCGAACTCGGTGAGGATGGCCCCCGGCGTGTCCTCGATGGTCTGTCTGAAGTCGTCGTCGACCTCGATGACGTAGAGCTGTCCGCCGCTGCGGACGTCGACTTCCTGACACCAGCCGGCGAGGTCGACGCCGTTGGCGCCGTAGACGCAGAGCGCGTCCACGCGCCCCTCCTCGACCGCGCCCGGGATGTCGTCGGTGTCGGAGTTGTTGATCTCGTTCTGGTCCCACATGTCCGCCGCGCGGATGATCTCCTCGGTCAGCAGCCGGGTCCCGAAGCCGGGCTGGATCGGGTAGATCGCGTAGCCACCCTCGCGGAGGTCCTCGGTGGACTCGATGCCCGAGCCCTCCATGGCGACCCAGAAGATCTCGAGGCTCGTGAAGAGCCATCCCTGCATCGGCAGGTTGTCGACGGGGTCGTCCTCGAAGGGACCCTCGTTCGCCATCGCCTTCGACAGCGAGTTGTTGTCGACCCCGATGGTGCTGAACTCGCCGCTGTCGAACTCGTAGAGGTTCGCCGTCCAGCCGTCGGTCGTCTGGACGTTCACGTCGACGAAGTCGCTGTGCTCGTTGGCACCGCGAGAGAGCGCCTGTGCGGCCGCCTGCGTCGCGCTCCCCGAGGACGTGCCGGCGATGTTGACTGTGTAGGTCTCCTGCTCGCCGTTCCCGTCGTCGGCGGTATCGTCCGCGGTGTCGTCCGCGGTGTCGTCCGCCGGGGCGGCGTCGTCGTCATCGTCGCCGAGACAGCCCGCCATGCTGATGACGCCGAGCGTGGCGGCCCCCTTCACAACGTTCCGTCGAGTTGGTGTGTTCTTCCCTGACATACAACCGACGTGAGTACCCCACACGCAAAAAGCATGTCGTATGTCGATTGGGACCCGGATAGGTCCAGAAATCCATCGGAGCGAGCGTAGTATCGTGACGTTTTCAGCGGGGTTGCCGTGGTGGGACGTAGAGACACCGACGGGCGATACACCTGCAGACGGTACATCGACGGACGGTATACCGACGGACGCTACACCTGCAGACGGTACACCGACGGACGCTACACCGACGGATGCTACACCGGCGGAACGTACATGCCTGTCACGCGACGAGCCCTCGTATGCCGTTACTGCAGTTCGAGACGACCCTGTCGCTGTCACCGGAGGCGAAGACGTCGTTCGCCGACCGCGTCACGGAGCTCTACACGACCGAGATGGCGACGTCCGCCGGGCACGTCGCCGTGGTCATCCGGGAACGGGAGCGCTCGGAGCTCCACCTCGGGCGCGCCGTCGATGGTCCACTGCTGTTCCTCGACGCGGACGTACGGGAGGGTCGACCGTTCGACCGCAAGCGGTCCTTCGCACTCGCCGTCATGGAGCACGTCGCCGAGACGTTCGACGTCCCCGAGGAGAACCTGAAGGTCGTCTTCACCGAGCATCCGGGCGAGGCGATGATGGGAATCGACCGAGTCGGGGGTGACTGGTCGAAGGAATAGCCGGGGGCAGACTGATTCGACGAATAATCGGGTCCTTGCTGGTTCGGCGGCTACCCGGTCGTCACAGTAGCAGTTCGGTCACGTCGTCCCACGACTCCACGATGTGCGCATCCCCACAGACGCTCGGGTCGCTGTAGGGCTGCCGCATCAGGACGCCGACCTTGCCCGCGTCGACGGCGTTCGCGACGTTGCCGTGGTAATCGTCGACGAGCGCCTCGCCGGGGAGCGCGCCCTTGTTCGCGGGGACCTCCTCGTGGAACGCGTCGTAGGGGACGTCGTGCTCGTCGAGCCAGGCCCTCGAGACGTCGTGGGTCTCGGGGAGCCGGTGGGTGGCGATCTCGACGCGGTACTCCTCCTGCAGCGCCGCGAGCGCGTCGGGGGCGCCGGGGACCGGGTCCATCCCGCCGAAGAACCACTCCGGCCGCTCGTCCATCAGCTCGGTGATGACGGTGCCGATGTGCGTGTCGGCGCCCGGGACCTCGTAGGACCACTCGTCGACGTCCGCCGGCCCGCCGTCGAAGCCGTAGGCCTCCCGGAGGTAGTCACAGAGCACCGGCAGCTGGTCGGCGACCACCCCGTCGAGGTCGACGAGGAGCGTCGACCCGGGCGACAGCGGCCGATCAGTCGGCGGTCGCGCCCGGTCGCGCACGGCCGGGCGCGGTCGCCGTTCGGATCCGGAGGGCGACATCGACCGATGGTCGGGCGCGGTCGGCCTTAAGTCGTGCCACATCTCCCCGTCGCGTCGCTCCGCTCTACCGTCGGCATCAAACCTCGACCGTCTCGCCGAGGGCCGGCGCCGTCGCGTCGTGGCCGTCGGAGGCGAGCGCGTCGGCGAAGCGGTCGCACGAGTCGCCGTGGGTGACGAACAGCGGCGCGCCCTCGTAGGCGTCGAGGAACGCGCGGAGCCCCCCGTGGTCGGCGTGCGCGGAGAAGTCGTAGGACTCGACCTGGGCGCTCACCCGGAGGTGGCGGCCGCCGATCTCGGCGCTCCCGGTCTCGAGGAGCTCGCGACCGGGCGTGTCCGCGACCTGGTAGCCCGAGAAGCAGAGCTTGTTGACCGGGTTGTCGTGGATCGCGGGGACGTAGGTCATCGCCGGCCCACCCGAGAGCATCCCCGCGGTCGTGATGACGACCGTGGACTGGTCGGCGATGCGGCGCCGCTGGCCGTCGCGGCCGGTCACGAACCGTGCGTTCGAGGTCGCCCGACGCATCGCCTCCGCGTCGCGGAGGAACCCGGGGTAGCGCCGGAGCAACCGGGTTACCTCCGTGCCCATCCCGTCGACGTAGCACTCGATGTCGTGGGCGTCGCAGACCAGCATCATCTCCTGGGTCCGGCCGATGGCGAAGGCGGGCACCACGACCGTACCGCCCTCCCAGAGGGTCGTCCGGACGCTGTCGACGAACCGCCGTTCGACGACGTCCCGGTCGTCGTGGTCGGTGTCGGCGTAGGTCGACTCCGTGACGACGACGTCCGCGTCGGGCCGGTCGCGACTGCCGGCGACCAGCCGCTGGTCGTCCGTGTGGAAGTCGCCGGTGTAGAGGAGCCGGGTGTCGCCGTCGTCGACCAGGACGTGCGCGCTCCCCGGGATGTGACCGGCGTCGAAGAGCTCGACGCGGTGACCGGCGGCCTCGAAGGGTTCCCGGTAGCCGCACAGCGTGGAGGCCGCGGTGAGCCGCCGGAGCTCCGTCTCCGTGAACGGACACTGCGGCGTCCCCCCGTGGAGCTTCAGGGTGTCGCGCGCCAGGACCATCGCGAGCTCAGCGGTCGGCGGCGTCCAGTGGACGGGTGGACGCGCGGACCCCGACAGCAGTGCCGGGACCGCCCCGACGTGGTCGAGGTGGCCGTGGCTGACGACGACCGCCTCCGGGTCGGCGTCGGGGCGGCCGCGCGTCGAGCCGACCGGGTACTGCGGAGGCGTGTCGGTCTTGATGCCGAAGTCGAGCAGCAGGGCGTCGTTGACGAGGAGGGCGCTCCGGCCCACCTCCCCCGCGCCGCCGAGGAACTGCAGTCTCACCGGCCGGTCGTACGCGACGGGGTCGCTTGCCTCCGTCGGTCTCCGGGCGAGGTCCCCGGGCGGGGTCCCCCGCCGGTTCGATACCGGCGCCCTCCCGGGCGCCCCACGTCGTCCCGTGGCGGCCCGCGGCGGTCCCGTGTCGGGCCCCAGCCTCGTCACTCCCGCCAGCGACGGACCTGGAACTCGGCGTAGCCGCCGTAGGCGATCTCGAGGGACCCGAGCCACCAGTTCCACCGGTCGGCGGGGCCCCCGTCGGGGGCGTCCGCCAGCTGGACGACGACGTGCTCCGCCGTGAACGGGATGCCGGTGTCCTTCTGGTACCGCCCGCTGTCTGCGAGGTCCCGCGCGTGCCGGGCGACCGCCCGGCGTT
>SLIW01000249.1 GCA_007135435.1 Natronomonas sp. | reverse complement strand
TCGAGATCACTCGGAGCTGTCGTCACCGTCGTCAAGCTCGAAGGCGTCGATGACCTTCAGCGGGACGTCGCGGAGGGCGCCGCCGACCTCGCTCTTCGCGATCCGGGAGGCGTGCTGGGTCCCCTCGGCGTTGAAGACCTTCATCTCCAGGAGCAGTCCCACGAGGGCGGTGTCGGCGGCGATGTAGGCCGAGTCGAACGCCTCGCCGCAGGCGGGACAGGGCGTCGCCCCGACCTCAACCTCGACGTAGTCCATGTCCGCGGCGTTGAGCCGCTTGCCCGCCTCGCTGACGGCGACGCCGATGGCGTCGTCGATCTCCTCGACGTCGCGGACCAGCCACGCAGCCTCCATGGCGACGAGGTAGTTGCTCATGCCTCCACTCACCCGCGGGTGACGGATAGCACTATTGCTTCCCGGCGAAGGGCCGTGGTCTCTGGACGTCGATCGCGGAGCTGGGGGAGGCGCACGTCACGATTACCATTCGCATAAGTTACGTCGATTACCACCGCCGGATACCTGGACCCTCCGGAGCGATCGCCGGACATATCAGGAAAAATATATATAATCGACCGCTCGGAAAATCGACAGACTGCGGTCGGGTGTTCTGTGACGATTTATCATACGAGTCGTCGAAACGACGGGAAGGCTTATGTGCCCCCACCGGCTGGCCGGGAGGTACCAATGGCACCTCGCCTGTACCGGGCGCTCGTGTTCGCCCTGTACCAGCTCAGCATCGTCGTCGCCATCGCGCTCCTGCCGGTCGCGCTGGTGACGAGCCGGGTCGGGCTCCCGCTGCCGATCGGTCGCTTCGTCGCCCGTCTGGGGTCGGCCTACGAGAACGTGGCCGACGGCGCGGACGCGCGGGGGCCGGGGGACCGACGGGATCCGACGGACGCGGCGTGACAGGAAGCCTTTAACTGCGGTCGGTCTGTATCGGACGGCAATGCGACGACTAGACTCCTCCCTGCCGCGGACGGGCCAGGACCACACCCTCTCGCCCTACGAGCCGGAGCTCGGCGACGTGCCCTCGAACGACCTCTCCGAGGCGGACCTCGACGGCGTCAACCAGACCGGGACGACGACCATCGGCATCACGACCGCCGACGGGGTCGTCATCGCGACCGACATGCGCGCCTCCCTCGGCGGCCGGTTCGTCTCCAACAAGGACGTCCAGAAGGTCGAGCAGATCCACCCGACGGCGGCGCTCACGATGGTCGGGAGCGTCGGCGGCGCCCAGTCGTACATCCGCTCGCTCCGCGCGGAGGTGAACCTCTACGAGGCGCGCCGCGGCGAGGACATCTCGATCGACGCCCTCGCGACGCTCGCTGGCAACTTCGCCCGGGGCGGTCCCTTCTTTGCCATCCACCCCATCCTCGGCGGGGTCGACAATGAGGGCCACCACGTCTACTCGATCGACACCGCCGGCGGCGTGATGAAGGACGACTACACCATCACCGGCTCGGGGATGACGGTCGCCTACGGCGTCCTCGAGCGGCAGTACGAGGAGGGACTCTCCAACGAGGAGGCCAAGCGGGTGGCCGCCTCCGGTGTCAAGGCCGCCGTCGAGCGCGACACCGGCTCCGGCAACGGCGTCTACCTCGCGGAGGTCACCGAGGAGGGCGTCGACATCCAGGGACACAAGGACTTCGACGAGGTCCTCTAGGTCGCGCTTCGACGAGTGGGAGCGGACCACTGTCGACGATTCCTCGATCCGCCGGTCGCTGCTGAGCAGACGAACTATCGAGTCTACGAGCGGCGTGGAGTAATCAGCCGTCCAGTCGAATCGGCGATGGCCGGGGTGGTCAGTGCTGGTGGCCGGTGATCTCGCCGTACGTGGCGCCGAAGCGGGCTTCGAACAGGTCCATCGTCGATTCCTCGATGTCCTTGAACTCCTTGGTGTCGCCGCCCTCCGCGTGGTGAACGGTGGCGTGGATCCGCTGTGCACAGGAGAAGAGCGCCAGGTCGCCGACGATCTCGGCGGCCGGCTCGTCCGCCTCTCGCAGCAGGTCCACCATCGCCGTCGGGAGGGTGACCTCGTCGTCGCCGTCCGGCCCCTCGAGGGACACCGTGACTGTGTCGTCTGCCATACCGGGTCATTCGAGGGACCACGGAAGGGGTTTCCGGTCCGTCGAGCGCCACGTTTCGTCCGGTGAGTCGACGTTCATGGATAAACGAACGCGCCGAGTAGGACGGCTGATGACGCCGTGGAGCAGCGGTGGTCCTGGCGATCGATCGGACGGGACGGGCGATGCGCCCCACGATCGATCCGGCGATCCGGGGGACGCGTCCCGCGACCGGTCGGGTCGCGGCAGTGACGGGGAGTGGGGACGCCTCCGGGACGGGGATGACGGTCGCGCCGCAGAGAGGGACGACGTGTGGGGTATCGCCGCGGACCAGACGCAGCCCGCTCGGACGGGAGACGCTCGGACGGAGGACGCACGGCTTGGAGACGCTCGGACGGAGGACGGCTGGGGGACCCCCTCCGGCTGGGATCGACCACGGGCCGACGAGCCTGGGGACGACCGGATGAAAACGGCATCTTCGTCCGATCCGGGGTTCCCGGATCGCGAGTCACTGCCACCGCCGCGAGACCCGACGGGTTCCAGCTGGTGGCACGTCCTCACGCTGGGGACCGGCGTCACGATGGTGGGGTTCTTCCTCTGGCCGGTGCTCGACCCGCTCCTCGCCCTCACCGAGCCGTTCGACGGCACGCCGGTGGGGACCGGCGGCGCATTCGTCACCCTCGCCCCGCTGGTGCTCCTGGTCGGCGTCCGGTTCGTGCTCCTCCCGGTCGCGCTCTGGCGTGACGCGACCCTGCTGCAGGAGACCGACGTGGACTGGAACCCGTCCAGGCGCTTCTACATGACCGCCGGGGCGTTCTGGGCGTCGCTCGCCTGCACCTACTACCTCTACAAGCGGTGCCGGCACACCGGCCGGCCGGCGCTGCCGATCCCCCCGGAGCGCCTCTACTTCGAGGGACGACGGGTGCGGTCGAACTGGCACCTGGTCGTCCTCGTCGGCGCGATGGCCGTCCCGCTGTTGTCCGCCATCGACGTCCTCTGGGACCTCCTCGAGACCATCCCCTACACCGAGACCGCTGGCGCGGTCCTCGCGATGGTCGTGGTCTTCGTCGCCGCCGTCGGGTTCCTGCTCCTCCCCATCGCGTACTACCGCGACACGAGCGCGATCCGACGGGCGGACGTGGACTGGGACCCGAGTCCGGCCCTCTACGTCGTCCTGGGGTACATCTTCTCGGTCATCGTCGGTGCGTACTACCTCTACAGACGATCGAAGATCGACCCGTTGTAGTGGTCTCCGGGCGAAGCGTGTCGGTCGGCCGGTCGGTCAGCCGGTCGGTCAGCCGGTCGGTCGAACCGGCCGGTGGTACCGTCGGTTGCCTCGACGGATGGGTACTCAGACAGGAAGAGACTGGGGTCCTCAGTCGTCGGCGTCGGCCGTGGCGGGGTCCATCGCCTGCTCACCGGACCGATCCAGCTCGTCGAGGTAGTCGTCGGCGTCGATGGCCGCCTTGCAGCCCATGCCGCCGGCGGTCACCGCCTGCTGGTAGTGGTGGTCGACGACGTCGCCCGCGCCGAAGATGCCTGGGACGTCCGTCCTGGTCTGACCGCCCCCGTCGCCACCGTGGGTCTCTATGTACCCGGTCGGGTCCATCTCGACGCCGGTTCCCTCCAGGTAGCCCGTGTTCGGCGTGTGCCCGATGGCGATGAACACGGCACCGACCGCCTGCTCGAACTCCTCGGTAGCCGGGTCGTCGAGCTTCTCCGATGGATAGCCCTCCGGGTTCCGCGCGAGGGTCACCCCCTCGATGCCACCCTCCGGGCTGCCGTGAATCTCCAGGAGCTCGGTGTTGGTCAGCACCTCCACGGCCCCCTCCTCTTCGAGCTCGCGGATCCGGTCGACCCAGTAGTCCTCCGCGCGGAAGTTCTCGCGGCGGTGGGCCAGGTAGACGGTGTCCGCGAACTTGGTGAGGAAGGCGGACTCCTCGCAGGCCGCGTCGCCGCCCCCGACGACGAGCATGTCCTCGCCGCGGAAGAACGCGCCGTCGCAGGTGGCGCAGGTGGAGACGCCGTAGCCCATCAACTCGTCCTCGCCCGGGACGCCGAGGGTCTTCGCGGAGGCGCCCGAGGCGGCGATGAAGGCGTCGGCGGTGTAGACCGTGCCGTCGCGCAGCTCGACCCGGTGGGGCCGTCCCGGCTCGATGTCGACGACGACGCCGTGGTCGATCTCGGTGCCGAACCGCTCCGCCTGGGCCTTCATCTCCCCGATGAGCTCGGGGCCGCCGATCCCCTCGGGGAACCCGGGGTAGTTGGCGACGTCCGTGGTCAGGGTCAGCTGGCCGCCCGGCTCCGGCCCCTCGAGCACGAGAGGGTCGTTGTTCGACCGGGCCGCGTAGATGGCGGCCGTCAGCCCGGCGATCCCGGAGCCCGCGACGATGAGTCGGCGATGTTCGGCGTCCTCGGACATGTCGAGAGGTAGCCGGCCCCGAAGTATGTAGCTTGTGCTGTCCGGTCGGAGCGATGCACGGGGACGACGTGACGTGAGACGAAGTACCGAGATCACCGTGCGGAGCTGACCGTCCGTTCGTCAGGCCAGGCGAGGTCCGAGCTCTCGAGATGGTGGTCACTGGAGCGCCACCGGATGGTGGTCACTGGAGCGCCACCGGATGGTGGTCACTGGAGCGCCACCGGATGGTGGTCACCGCAACGCAGCCGAGAGGTTCCGCACGAGCGTCGGCGCGTGTCGGAGGTAGAGTCGCGGGGCGGTCCGTCGTGCCTCTCGGAGCGCCCGCTGGAGCTCGGCTTCGACGCCAGCGGCGATCCCCGCGCCGTGGCCGCAGCGGAGTCGCTCCGGAGCGAGGCCCCCCAGGGTGGATCGAGGTGGTCGGAGCCGGCGCAGCGGTGCGACACCGACGCGCTCGCCGGGTGCCAGGAAGTAATCTGCGGCGCCGATCGACTCAGGGACGACGAGCGTCTCGCCGTCGAACAGCGCCCACTCCTGCCAGAGCCGCGTCCCGACGACCTCCCGGAGGTAGTAGCCAGTCTCACCGAGGCGTTCCTCGATCCGCTCGACCGCCGCGTCGACGTCCTCGTCCTCGAGTGCCGTCATCCCGTCTGGCAGTGACACGGGGACGTCGTGACGGCGGGCGATCGCGGCGGCGTCGCGGCGGTGGTAGTTGAAAAGGACCGCGACACCGACGACCGTCCCGAGTTCCGCGAGCTCGTCGTCCAGGTCCGTCGTGTCGACCGGGTCGACGAGCCACACCTCGCCGTCCTCGACGAGGGCGTGGGAGGTCCGCTGCATCGTCTCCTCCGGGTGGGCGATCCACCCGACCCCGCCGTCGAACTCGTCGACGGCCGCGAACCTGCCCGGGCCGGAGCCCTTGGTGGGCATACCGGTCCGGTCGGGACCCTCGCGCATAAATGTGGGTTCGGTGACTGGACCAGCACCGGAGGTGATACAGTCCTGTCTCTGTCGGTTCACGTCACCGTCGATCCAGAGTCCAGTCTCTGTCAGTTCGCGTCACCGTCGATCCAGGTGGCGGTCCAACCCCACACGTCTCTGATGCGGGACTCTCCCGACGTTGGTAGTCACCCGTTCACGGTCCGTCGGGAGGGAGCATCCAGGTCTCTATCCTACCGAGCGCCCAGAACGCTCGTTCCGGGTCGGAGCGCGGATCGCTCTTCCCGAGACCAGTTCCCGGTGGGAGCCGATTCGTTCTAGCTATCTAGATAAGGTCCTGCTCCTCGAGCTGCTCCATGACGTCGTCGACGAAGTCGTCCACGGTCTCGTAGGGGAAGTCGCCCCCTCCGAGCTTCGTGTTGAGCTCCATGGCGGTCATCGAGAAGTCGCCGGACTCGAACTTCGTCCCTGGGCCCTGCGGGAGGGCCGGCACGAGGTCCATCGGGCTGTTGATCGGGTAGTCGGCGCCCTCGAACGCTTCGGTGAACTGCTGGCGGAGATCGTCCTTGTCGACCATGGTACGGGTGGAACGTGTCCCACGGAGGTAAAAAATCATTCGGCGGTGGAAAGCATGAGAGAGCCTACAGTTTACGACTGTGGGCCGCAACGTCGGCACGGTTACCGTCGTTCAATCCGCGTGCGCTCGTTTCCGCTCCCCATTCGAGCCTTTCGGCTGCGACGGCTCTCGGACCGATCGCTCCCAGGTGCGGGACCCGAAGTGGCCCCGACCAGCCCCTCAGATCCCGAGCGTGGCCCGGAGCATGTCGCGGGTGCCCGGGCCGAGCCCGACCGCGAGGATGGCGATGAGGAGCAGGTAGGCGTACCGGGGGCTCTCCTCGAAGATCTCCCGGTTGAAGATCCAGACCACCACGATCGCCGCGAAGAGCTTGATGAACAGGAAGGGCCAGGCGGTGCCGATGGTCTCCGAGAGCCACTCCGGCTGGATCATGCTCGTGTAGCGGACCGTGGCCTCGTTGATCACGTGCTTCGAGCCGTAGGATACCCCGACGAGCTGTGGGCCCCAGTCGAGGCTCAGGACGTTCGCGACGCCGTCGAGGGTGTGTCCCCAGACGACGAGCGCGCCCATGAGGCCGGTCCCCTCGTTGATCTCGGGGGCGTATCGCTCCGAGAGCCACCAGAACGCCGCGGTCAGCAGGGTCGCTCCGACGAGCGTGACGACGAGCACGACCGGGAAGAAGCCGACGACGTCAGTGGACGCCGCCATGTAGAGCAGGAAGCCCACGACGCCCACGAGCCCGACCGTACCGACGCCGGCGAGGAGCGGCTCGTACTCCTCGACCGCGTCTCGGCGGGCGAGGTAGATGGCGCCGACCAGCGCCGCGAGCGTGAACGCGAACATCACGAAGTAGATGAACGGGCTGATGATGAGCGCCACCGCCGGGTAGGAGATGAGCATCCCGAGGTCCGCCCGGAGGAACGTCGCGTTGACGTCCTCCACGACGCGGAGGGAACCCCCGAGCAGCATGAACGGGAACAGCGCGAAGAAGAACCGGGGGGTCATCTGCACGTTCAGCCGGCGGAGGAGGATGAGGACGCCCAGCAGCATGAAGACCAGGACGAGCGCGTAGCTGATCGTCGATACCGTCGTGTAGCCGGGTTCGGCGACCACCCCGACCGCGGCCGCCTCCGCGCACTCGCTCCGGCTGGCGAGTCGTTCGGTCGTGCCGTCGGCGCGGACCGCACACGCGGCCCCGTGGGCGTCCGCGTCGACCGGCCCCCAGAAGTACCGCCACAGGAAGCCGTCGTAGACCCGGCCCGGGAAGGCGACCGCGGCGGCGGCGATGACGACGATCCCGCCGACGAACGTGGCGACCCACGCGCGGGCGAGGTCGACGTCCTCGGACCACTCCATCTCCTCGAACCACTCCATACCGGTGAGGCGGACCCGATACGGTTTCACGCTTCCGGTCCCGGGTGCGGGTCGTACACGGGTGGCTGAAGACCCCCAGCGGGTGTCGGCCGGGCTGTCGATGACGGTCGCTTCGCCGTCGTCACTCGAGTTGTGTAGTCCCCCGGCGGCCACGGGAGACGGCCACCTGGTCCACCGACTCCGACCCTGTCCGTCGTGATCAGCGGAACTGTCGGGGATGTTCACCGGAACGGTCGGGGATGCTCACCGGAACGGTCGGGGATGCTCACCGAATCAGTCGGCCAGATGCTCAGCGGAACGGTCGAGGATGCCCACCGAATCAGTCGGCCAGATGCCCACCGATTCCGTCGGCCAGGGTCTACCGGGCGAGCTCCCCCTCTCGGGCGGCCGCGAGGACGGCGTCGTGGGCCTCGCCGTTCGACGCCACGATGCCGCGGCTGTCGTGGCGCCAGGGGTCGCCCTCGATGTCGGTGACCTGCCCGCCCGCTGCCTCGACCAGCGCCATTCCCACGACGGTGTCCCAGGGGTTGGCCTCGACGTTGGTGACGACCCCCTCGACGGCGCCCGCCGCGCACATGGCGAGCTCGAGCTGGGTGGAGCCGGTCCGGCGCATGTCGCCGAACCGATCGATGACGCCTCGACACGAGGCGAGGTACTCGTCGCGCCGGTCGAAGCCCCACCAGATCGCCAGTGCGACCGTGAAGGTCTCCGGGTCGGTCCGCTCGCTCACCGACATCGGCTCGCCGTTCAGCGTCGCGTCCTCGCCGTCGAACAGGTAGGTGTCGCCGAGCGCGGGGCAGACCGTCGCGCCGGCGACCGCCTCGCCGTCGACCGTCGCGGCCACGCTCGTCGTCCACAGGCGACTCCCCCGGACGTAGTTGTTCGTCCCGTCGATGGGGTCGACGATCCAGGACGGGCCATCGTCGGGGACGGTCCCCGCCTCCTCGTCCTCCTCGCCGACGACCACGTCGTCGGGGTAGGCCTCGCGGATCACCGAGACGATCCGCTCCTGGGCGTCGCGGTCGATCTGGGTCACCACGTCCGTCTTCTCTGCCTTCGTCTCGATGGCCACGTCCCCCCGGAACGAGGCGGCGGCGACCTCGGCGCCTGCCTCGGCCGCTCGCAGGGCGCAAGCCGTCCGCTCGGGGTCCTCGGCGCGTTCGCGCATACCCCCGGTTCGGAACCCCCCGGGAAAGCGGCACCGATTTGCCCTCCCGTTTCGGAGGGGCGGCCATGCACACCCTCGCCAAACGCGTCCACAACATCACGCCCCGGGACGTGCGGCTGACCTTCGAGGACGGGTCGACGGTCGTCCTCGAGATGCAGTCGGCGGAGTTCTTCCAGGAGTCGTTCCAGGCGGAGGGCGTCGGCGACGACGGGCGCACATACCGCCTCGTCACCGACGGCGAGGACGACCCGCTCGTCGCCGGACGGGAGACCGACGACGGCTGGGAGACTGCCGGCGTGGTCGCGGACGTCGAGCGGGTCGAGGAGCCCTGATCGACGCCAACCGTCACCGGGTACCTCGGTCGGCGGCGTCTCCGCTCCTCACCGACACGGCTACGCCGTCCGTCCGTCCGCCTCCCGGTGTAGGGTCAGTCCACCGGCCGAGTCCCCCCGGTCGTCGTCCAGGGGTTCATGTAGGAGAACGCGCCCACCGTGGAGGGATGCGATCGACCGTACTCGTCTGCGTCCTCGCGCTCGCGGTGCTCGTAACCCTGCAATGTTCGGGCGTCGCCGTCGCCGACGACGAACTGGACGACCATGACACCGCGATCGTCGACGTGATCGCCGAGGGATACGCGCTGCTGGAGGTCGATCCCGTGGGCGAGGGCGTCCACTTCCGGACCGT
>SLIW01000559.1 GCA_007135435.1 Natronomonas sp. | reverse complement strand
GATGCTTGTTCTGCGAATTTCATAAGGGGTGTACTGAGACACCCAATGGCGAAAGAAACCGACCCTACACCAGCGACTCGAGGGCCACGCACTCGTCCGACTGGATCCAGGCGGTGTGGTTGTCCATGTCGTAGAGGACGACCTCGCCGGACTCGAGGAAGAGTTCTGCGCACTGGACGCTGAGCGCGGGCGGGCCGTCTCGACGGTCGTCTTCGATCGGGGTTGGCATCGGTGTATCGGGGCGGTATCGCCCTACTGAAGGGGCATGACGCCGGTGTTGATAAGTGTTATCTGATGTCATACGCGCGGCGTACGTCCTGACTGAACTGGACGAGGAGACGCCACGGACCGCCCCGAAGCGGCCCCTTTTTGCGGCTCCGCGCCGCAGGGCAGCCAATGGCCGACCTCTCGCTCCCCGACGACCCGGTCGCCCCGCCCGTCGCGGATCGCGGCGTCTGGCTCCACTGCATCGAGTGCGGCGAGACGCACCCGCCGTTCGACGCCGTGATCTACACCTGTGAGTCCTGCGGCGGGTTGCTCGAGGCACGCTACGATCGCTACCCGGGATTCGACGCGTTCGAGGGACGCGGCCGCGGGGTCTGGCGGTACGCTCCCGCGCTCCCCTTCGAGGCCGGGGTCTCGCTACCCGAGGGGGACACGCCGCTCCACGAGGCGCCCCGGCTGGAGCGCGAGCTCGACGTGCGGACCCTGCGGGTGAAACACGAGGGGATGAACCCCACGGGCTCGTTCAAGGACCGGGGGATGACCGTCGGCGTCCAGGTCGCCCGGGAGCTGGGCGTCGACCGGCTGGCCTGTGCCTCCACCGGCAACACCTCCGCCGCGCTGGCGGCGTACGGCGCCCGGGCGGGGCTCGAGACCCTCGTCCTCCTCCCGGCGGGGAAGGTCGCCGCCGGGAAGGTCGCCCAGGCGAGCCTCCACGGCGCGCGGATCCTCGAGGTCGACGGCAACTTCGACGCCTGCCTCGACGTGGTCTCCGAGCTGGCCGACCGCGGCGAGGCCTACCTCCTGAACTCGATGAACCCCTTCCGGCTCGAGGGCCAGAAGACGATCGGCCTGGAGATCCTGGAGGCGTTCCGCGACGAGGAGGACCGCGTCCCCGACCGGATCGTCCTTCCCGTGGGCAACGCCGGCAACACCGCCGCCCTCTACAAGTGCTTCCGGGAGCTGGTCGCGGCGGGCGCGCTCGCGCCGGCCGACGTGCCGGCGCTGACGGGCGTCCAGGCCGAGGGCGCGGCGCCGCTCGTCGAGGCCGTCGAGTCCGGTGCCGACGACGTCGAACGGTGGGACCACGTGGAGACGATCGCCACGGCCATCCGGATCGGCAACCCGGTCAACGCGCCGAAGGCGCTGCCGGGCATCCGCGAGACCGGCGGCACCGCCGTCGCCGTCTCCGACGACGAGATCACGGCCGCCCAGCGGTCGCTGGCCGGCGAGGGGATCGGCGTCGAGCCAGCCTCCGCCGCGTCGGTGGCGGGGCTCCGGAAGCTCCGCGAGGCGGGGACGATCGGGGCCGACGAGGACGTCGTCTGCCTGACGACCGGCCACCTCCTCAAGGACCCCGACGCCGCGGCCGCGGCGGGGAACGACCCGGAGCCCGTCCCCACCGACGCCGACGCGGTGGTGGCCCACCTCGCCGGCGACGGGGGGGCGTGAGCAACGGGGAGCTGGAAGACTCACCAGCCCGTCAGCAGGTACTGAGCAAACAGCGAGCTGACACCACGTAACCGATCAGGAGACGCCGACGGTCCCCGAGCCGCCACTCCGGTCGCCGAGGAGCACCACCTCCGTCGACTCCCCGGCCGGCACCGCGAGCTCTCGGGTGCCGGAGGTGGTCGCCAGGGTCAGCGTCGCCTCCCCGTCGCTCTCGACCCGGACGGTGAGCTCCCGGTCGACGTCGAGGCCGGCCTCCGCGACCCAGACGGTGGCCGCCCTGACGCCCTCGAGCGTCACCTCGAGGGCGTTCTCGGGACTCCGCCGGGCGTCGACCGGCGGCGTCTCCCACTGGAGGCCGCGGCTGAGGTGTCGCTGCGGCGTACGACCGTACCGACGGAAGGTGCGGGTCTCGGGTGGCGCGTAGCCGTCGGCCAGCGAGACGGCGTCGACCAGGCCGGAGCGCTCGCCCGGCCGGGTCCGGACGTCGGAGACCCAGTAGGCGCCGTCGTGGACCAGGCCGACCTCGGGGTGGTCCAGCGCCGGGACCTGCCGGTAGGTCACCCGACGGGGGTTCCGGACGACCCGCCCGCGCGCGAGGAACTCGGGGATGCGGTCCCAGCGGTCGCGGTAGCCCATCGAGAGGTGCGTCGCGACGGGGAAGAGGTCGTACTGGTAGCGGTAGCCGTGGTTCCGCAGCAGGCGGGCGTAGTTCTCCGGCGAGAGGAGCGGGACGAGCGGGTCGCCGCCGCCGTTCCACATCAGCATCGGGACGTGCCGGAGGTTCGAGGCGACGTCGAGGGCGCTCTCGGGTCCGGGCGAGAAGAGGGTGAGGAGGTCGCCGCCACCTTCGCCCCCGAGGAGGCCGCCCGTGAGCTGCGGCGGCGCCGACAGCAGCCCGCTCGTCAGCCCCTCGATCGGGTCCTCGGAGGGCGGCCCGACGATCGAGAAGCCCCGGGCGAACAGGTCGGGGCACTGCGCCGCCAGCATGTACGTCCCGAACCCGCCCATGGAGTAGCCGCCCACCGTCACCCGCGAGCGATCGATCTCGAAGCGGGTCTCGAGGTCGCGCCACGCCTCGAACACGTCGAGTTCGGCCTCCCGCTTGTACCACCGGCCGGGGCCACGCGCCTGGGGCATCAGGACGACCGCGCCGGTCTCCTCGCTGATCTGCCTGACGAGGGAGGGCATGTACACGGCGTATTGCGTATAGGCACAGCTCAGCGAGTGCAGCAGCACCACCAGCGGCGCCGGCTCCTCGAGCTCCGCGGGGACGTAGACGTTGTAGGGCTGGATTCGCCCCTGGAGGACGTCGTTGTCCGTGTCGATCCCCTCGCCGAGGTAGTACCGCGAGGGGTAGAGCAGCGAGCGGAAGCCCGTCTCGGGGACGTTCCGCTCGTCGACGCCCGCCCGGAGCGCCGCGAAGTCGACGTCGGCATGGAACGCCGAGATGTCCCGCTCGGCGAGCGCCCGCGCCTGTCCGTGCTCGCGCCAGTTCCCCTCGCCGAGGACCCGCGGCGAGCGGTCGAGCACCAGGTCCACGAGCCCGTGGCCGATGCCGGTCACGTCCAGCACGTCGAACACGCCCCGGCCGACGTCGAGGAGGCCGAGGTTGCGGTGGAACGGCTCGTCGAACCGGAAGCCCACGTTGAACACGGGCGGCTCGTCGCCGCCGGTCCGCGCGCCGCCCGGCGTCTCCGCGTCGGGATTGCGGGCGACCTCCGCGAAGCCGTGGCGGTCGTCGTCCCAGAGGCCGACGACGAGGTAGTGCCGCCAGGTCTCCGCACCGGGGTCCAGCGGCACCTCCACCTCGAGCTGGTTGCGACGGACGTCCACGCCGAACCGGTCGTCGGGGAGGCGATCGCCGTCGAGTTCGGCGCCCCGCCCCCACGTCACGATCCGGTGGTCGACCGGCGCGCCAAGTTCCCCGAGTCCGTAGCCCCAGTCGGTCCGCGCGGCGGCGCCGTCGTCCCGCCGGTCGATCCCGATGGCCACGACCGCGGCGTCGGGGTCGAGCATCGTGTTCAGCGTGACGCGGTAGGCGACGCCGTCGGCGGTCGGACGGGCGCGGAACTCCAGGAGGTCGGCCGCGTTGTACCCGTAGCGGTCGGGGTCGTTCGGGTAGCAGTAGTCCCCCGTGGGCTGGGAGAGGATCCCGCCGAGGGTCGCGGCGTCGGTCGGCGTGCCGCTGGTCCACGTGCGCGTGTCGGCGCCGTGGTCGTCGTAGACGTAGTCCTGGTAGAGGTACTCGCCGTCGCGGTAGGCGTCACACCCCGAGACGAGCAGCGGTTCGGCCTCCCAGCCGGCGCCGTTCTCCAGCTGCGGGGGCGTCGGGTTCGGCCCGTAGAGGGCGTCGGGGCCGGGGCGCGGCGGCGAGGCGGGATCGCCCCCGTCTGCCGCCGCCTCGGAGCCGCGGTCGTCTCCGGCCGCCTCAGAGCCGCCCTCGTCTCCGGACATGCCGCCGGCTAGGCGACCGGCGGTCAAATGTGTTGGCCCTACCCCAGTTCGGTGGTTTATGTACCCACAGGGCCCACCTGTCCGGGTGTTTAAGACCATTCAACTGGAATGGAGTTGTTCGTTGGTTTCGGGATGGCGGGGGTTCGCCCCCCTGCCCAGAGGCACCTGGGTAGCCAGCACCCGGGCGAGCGGCCGTCCGTGAACGGTGAGCGCTATCCGCCGGGCGCCAGTCTGCATGCTGACCGATGCGGAGACCGTGGGTCGTGCGGCGATGGTACGCCGCGTCCTGCAATGGTGGACCGCCCCGTCCTACAATGGTGGACCGTCTCTTCCTGCAGTGAGGGCACGCCGCGTCCTGCAGTGGCGGATCATCGCGCCGATCGATCCCCGGGTTCCTACAGAACGTGACAAACTTCAGAGTATTCGGGCGAGGGACACCGGTTCTGCGAGGCCGCGCGGGCGCGGACTGCCCATCAGGCGGGCAGCAACGTCGAACGCCCCGAACGCGGGTGATCTTCGAGCATCTGCCCGTCGGTGTGACGCGTGTCTGACCGCGGCGACCCCGAATGTGACGAGCGTCTGACGTACCCTTTTGGTCCCGCAGGCCCCGTGGATGCTATGGCCTCGGCGACGACCGAACTGGTGGTACACGGCCCCCGCGACGAGGCGGACCGCATCGCGGAACTGGAAGCGCGACTGGAACACAGCGAGCGGCGGCGGCGCGCGACCGAGGAGTGGGCGACCTTCCTCGAGCGCGAGCTGGTCGCGCGCGACGACCGCCTCGAGGAGGTCATCACCCACTACGAGTACCTCCTCGAGCAGGCGAAGGCGGAGGACGAACCCGCCCCGGAACCCCCTGGGCTCTGGTCACGCGTGCTGGCCGCGCTACCAGGCGTGCGGCGTTATTAACGCAGCCACCATGTTCGACCAACTCTAGCAAGAACCGGCCGACAGTTCGCAGGACGGTTTATCACTCTCCGGAGGATACCGACGACCACGATGAGCTGCTGTGAACCCATCTGCGAGTGTGGCGAGAGCTGTACCTGCGGCCCGCAGTGCGGCTGTGACAGCTGCTGAGAGCCCGCTCACCTCGACCCCGATCGGTGCGAGGAGCGTTCGAGAGTCCCGAGACCGTCCGGCGACGACGTACGACGTCGTGAACCGCGGGTAGGTGTACGTCCCGTCGACCGACGTGAGCGCTGAGCTTGCGGATGGCTTTCGAAAGAGCCCAGTGGCAACGGCCGCGTACTCGGAGGGAACCACCGCACGGAAACGGTCGGAGAGCCGATGGGCTCGCCAGGTGAGATCGGGTCGGCTGGAGGAGCGGCGCCCCACCGCTTACGTCGCTCCCCGTCCCACCCCCTGCATGGACCTCTCGGACGCCGTGGGGACGTGGACGTCGCTGACCGACCCGGCCGTCGCGGAGATCGCCGCGGGCGCCGACTTCGACTTCGTGATCGTCGACACCGAGCACGCGCCGCTGGGGCTCGAGACGGTCGCCGACTGCCTGCGGGCCGTCGACGCCGGCGGGAGCCGCTCCATCGTCCGCGTCCCGTGGAACGACCCCGTGCGCGTCAAGCGACTGCTCGACCTCGGGCCGGACGGCCTCCTCGTGCCGATGGTGGACACGGCCGAGCAGGCGCGCGAGGCCGTCGCCGCGACGCGGTACCCACCCGACGGCGTCAGGGGGATCGCCGCCGCCCGGGCCGCCGACTACGGGCGCTCGTTCGAGTCCTACGTCCGCGAGGACCACCGCGACCTCACGGTCGTCGTCCAGGTCGAGACGGGACGCGCCGTCGAGGGGGCCGCCGAGATCGCCGCGGTCGAGGGCGTCGACGCGCTGCTGGTCGGCCCCGCCGACCTCTCCGCGTCGCTGGATGTCTTCGCCCGGTGGACGGATCCAGCGTTCGTCGACGCCGTCGAGGCCGTCGTCGACGCCGGCGAAGAGGTGGGTGTGCCGGTCGGGACGCTCGGGGCGACGCCCGAGCAGGTGCGGGCGCTCGGGGCGCTCGGCTTCCACTTCCTCGTGGCCGGCGTCGACACGTCCCACCTCGTCGACGGCCACGAGCGGTCGCTCGACGCGGCGCGGGAGGTCATCTAGCCGCACGGCTCGCCCCAGTGCCCCAACCACCTGGGCGCAACCCCGCGAGACACCAGCCCGCCAGATGCCACCTCCCGAGAACCGCGGCGCCAGGCGTCCCCTCCTGGGAACCGGGCCGCGGGACGCCACCCCGGAGTGACCTCCTCGCCAATGAATGAGGGATGCGTCAGCGATCCCCTGCCCGGAGACCGGCTCAGAAGTCGGCCTGGACGCTGCCGTCCGCGTCCAGGTAGACGACGCCGTCGAAGCGGTCCTTGAACGACTGGACGTCGGCGTCGCTGTGGACCTCCTCGGAGAGGTGGAACAGGCCGACCGCGTCGTACTGCGCCAGCAGTTCGAGGATCTCCTCGACCGCCTCCAGGGCCCGCTCCTCGTCCGCGTAGTAGGCCATCTCGGTGACGGAGTCGAGGCTGATCCGGCGCTTGCCCGCGCTGTTGGCGAGGAACCGCCTGGTGATCTCGACGATTCCCGCGAGGTCGTCGGGTGCCGAGACGTAGTGGACGTGGTCCGCGGAGCGCCGCGAGTACCCCCGTTCGACCGACAGCGTGTCGAGGATCTCTGCCCGCGACTCGTCGACGCCGTAGTACTCGAGCTTCTGCTGGACCTCGCGGGCGGTCGTCCGCGTCGAGATGACGAGGAAGCGGTCGGTGTCCCCCTTGAGGAAGTCGGTGTCGATGCGGTCGGTCTCGCCGGTGCTCGGGTGGATCAGCAGGATTCCCGTGCCGCCCGGGATCGAGTCGGGGGCGTTCTCGATGGCGAGTTCGTAGTCCATATCGCCACACGCGTCCGGTGTGGTCGTCAATCTTGCCCCGGTGGCGCCGGGTCGGTGACGCTCGTCGCTGACGACCACCCGATACGTATCGGGTGTTTATATAACGGGATCGATCGCCGCTCCCTGGTCGGTCTCCGATACCCGATAAGTATCGGTTATTTATAAGGGAACTCGCCGGGGGAGCCGTGAGCCGCCGGAGTTCAGCTGGCCGGGGCGTTCGACGTGGTCGTCTGGACCGCTCCAGCTAAACCTCGGGTGATTCCGCATACCCCGAGGGGGAGCCGTGGCTGTTTTGTCGGCGCGTGCCGACCCGCGGGTATGAGCGTGCGCGAGGAGTTCGACGACTGGGCGGCGGACGGCCGCGACCGGGGGATGGAGGAGCGCCACTGGCACACCGCCAGGCACGCGCTGGCGCGGATGCCGGTCGAGGCGGGAGAGACCGTCCTCGACCTCGGCTGTGGCAGCGGCTACGCCGGCCGGGCGCTCTGCGAGGCGGCCGACGCCGGGCGCGCCTACGGCCTGGACGGCTCGCCGGCGATGGTCCAGAACGCCCGCTCGTACACCGACGACCAGCCGGTCGGGTACCTCGTCGGCGACTTCCACGACCTCCCGTTCGCCGACGACGCGATCGACCACTGCTTCTCGATGGAGGCGTTCTACTACGCGGGAGAGCCACTGGCCGTCCTCGAGGAGCTCCGTCGGGTGCTGCGGCCCGGCGGGACGTTCTACTGTGCGGTGAACTTCTACGAGGAGAACGTCCACAGCCACGTGTGGCAGGAGCGGATATCCGTGGACATGACGCTGTGGAGCTACGCCGACTACCGTGCGGCGTTCCGCGAGGCGGGCTTCCACGTCGCCGAGCAGGACACCATCCCCGACCGGGAGACGGAGATCCCCCCGGCGTCCGCGTTCCCGACCGACGAGTGGGAGACCCGCGAGGACATGGTCGAGCGCTACCGGGAGTTCGGGACGCTGCTGACGGTCGGCGTGGTTCCCTGAGCTGGCCGTTGGCGGGTTACGCTGGGGGCGGGTGGCGGTGAGACGGTGGCGGTGAGACGGAGGACCCCCCAGACGTCACCCGGCTGCTTCGTGCCGCCGGACCAGCTCGTCGACGAACCACAGTTTCAGCGCCATCGTCGCGACCGTCGGGAGTGCGGTCGCGACCGGCCGTCGCTTGCGCGCGGCGTAGAGGTTGCAGGAGAACGCGAGGAGCCCGAAGAGGCTCAGGGCCTGCGGGTACCCCACACCGACGAACGGCCGGCCCTGGTCGCTCCACCACTCCTCGGCCCTGACGGCACGGTACATCCAGTCGTCCGGTTCGGTCTCGGGTGCGGGGAAGAGGAAGGGGTTGATCGCCAGGAAGGCGACGACGGCTGCGAGCAGCCGGTTGCTGCGTGCGTAGACGGCGTAGACGAGTAGGGGGTAGGCGGCGAGACGCGTCCAGCCGCTCTTCGGATTGGCGTGTCGCGACCAGACCCGCTGGGGGAGCATAGCAGTGGTACCACTCCAAACCGGAAGAAGGTGACCGTTCGGTGGCCAGTGCTTCGACGCCGACGCCGACCCCACCCCGGCCAGGTCCGGGTCAGGTTCAGGTCCAGGTCCGGGTCACCGTCAGGGTTCGGGTCATCCCCCCGTACCGCGACCCCGGCGGGCGGCGTCGTGGGCGGCGTCGTGGGCGGCGTTTTGGACCGTCACGAGTCCGGGATTGGTCGTCTCGAGCTGTCGACGATCCTGTCGTGGGAGCGACCCACGGCTCCGACACGTCTTTAGCCGAAGGAGCATCACCTCCGGTCGTGTCCCCGGGCGACGACGAGGCGGCCACCGCTGACGGCCAGCCGGTCACGAAAACCGACGAGGCGACCACGAAAGCCGACGAGCGGCAGGACTCCGGGAGCGGAGCGGCGGACGATGGTGGCGAAGGGGAGGAGTGGCGGGAGATCTTCGGCCACGAGGAGCCCTACGACGACCAGGTCGACGGCATCGAGACGGCCGTGGCGACGGCCCGCGAATCCGGCTTCCTGGCGCTGGAGGGCGCCTGCGGGACTGGCAAGACCATGCTGGCGCTGACCGCCGGGATCCACCTCGTCCGGGACCCTGATTCGGACTTCGAGCGCGTGTTCGTCCTCACGAGCGTCAAGCAGCAGCTCCGCCAGTTCGAGGAGGACCTCCGGACGATCAACCGGAACCTGCCCGAGGAGTGGCGCCCAGTCACGGCCATGACGCTGGTCGGGAAGGCCGACGTCTGTCCGTACAACCGCGAGCGGGCGTCGGGCTTCGACGACGGCAACGTCTACGACCGCTGCGAGACCCTGCGCGAGCGGACCCGCGAGCTCGCCGGCGAGGGCGGGCCGACGACCGCCGGTG
>SLIW01000130.1 GCA_007135435.1 Natronomonas sp. | reverse complement strand
CCTCGCCTGCGGCAACCTCCGAAGCCCTCGGCCGGCTCGACCGTCCGCGACACTCACGACGTTCACGTCGCGCTACTGTTCGCCCCTCGCTACTGCTCAGGAACGGTCGACGAGCACGTGTCATGCCGGAGAAATGGTCCCCTGGCGGACTGAAAGGGCGAGCGCTCTCGACGAAGGCGGCCGACGGAAGCACTGCAGGGAGCGAACGGAGCGAGCGACCGAAGCGCGCACCGAGGCCCCCGAGTCGAGAGCGTGAGGGCTTTCCGGGTCCCCTGCGAGTTCTAGCCGTACCGTCGGTCTGCGTCCTACCGCTCTAGCTCGTACAGGTCGCCGAACTTCGACTCGGCGTAGGCGAGGAAGTGGTCGGCGGTGAACGGCTCGCCGGTCGCCTCCTGGACGAGCTCGTCCGTCGTGTAGCGCTGGCCGTGTCGGTGGACGTTCTCGGTGAGCCACTCGTGGAGCGGCTCGAACTCGCCGTCCCTGACCTGCGCGTCGAGGTCGCCGAGGTCGTCCTCGGCGGCGGCGTACAGCTGCGCGGCGAGGACGCTACCCAGCGAGTAGGTCGGGAAGTAGCCGAAGGAGGCGTGACTCCAGTGGATGTCCTGCAGGGCGCCCTCGGCGTCGGTCTCGGGGCGGACCCCGAGGTACTCGTCCATCTTCTCGTTCCAGACGGCCGGCACCTCCGAAACGTCGAGGTCCCCCGCGAGGAGGTCGCGCTCGATCTCGAACCGGAGGATGATATGGAGGTGGTAGGTGAGCTCGTCGGCCTCGACGCGGATGAGGTTGTCCTCGTGGACCTGGTTGGCGGCCTCGTAGGCATGCCCGGCCGAGAGGTCGGTCCCGTGGACGTCGTTGAACCGCGGGACGAACAGCTCCCAGAACGCCCGGGTGCGGCCGACGTGGTTCTCCCAGAGCCGCGACTGGGACTCGTGGACCGTGAGCCCGCGGTGCTGGCCCAGCGGGCTCCCGTACGCGTCGCGTCGCAGCCCCTGGGTGTAGGTCGCGTGGCCGAACTCGTGGATCGTCGACCCGAGCGAGTCCAGGGGGTCCGACTCGTCGAAGCGGGTGGTCACCCGTGCGTCGAACTGGGTCCCCGAGGAGAACGGGTGCGGCGCGGTGTCGAGGCGACCGCGCTCGAAGTCGTACCCCAGGGTCTCCAGCGCCTCCCGCGCCAGCGTCAGCTGCCGATCCTCGGGGAAGGTCCCCTCGACGTCGTGGAGGTCGACGTCGGAGTCGCGGATCGCGTCGAGGAGCGGGACGAGACGGTCGCGGAGTCGCTCGAGGACGCGCTCGGCGGTCTCGAGGTCCAGGTAGGGCTCGTAGTCGGCGAAGAGCACCGCGTAGGGGTCTGCGTCCGGGTCGATGTGCTCGGCGTACTCCCGCCTGAGGTCGAGGAGGCGCTCGAGCGTCGGCGCGAACGCGTCGAAGTCGTCTGTCTCCTTCGCCTCCTGCCACACCGGATGGGCGTCCGAGGCCGCCTCGCTGATCTCCTCGACCAGGTCGGTCGGCACGAGCGCCTTGCGCTCGTACTCGCGGCGGATCTCGCGGACGACCGCCCGCTCCTCGGCCGAGAGCTCCGTGCCCGCGGCCTCGAGCTCGTCGAGCCAGTCGCCGACGTCGTCGTCGACGAACAGCTCGTGCTGGACGCCGGAGACGGCGCCGCGCTGCTTCGCCCGGGCGGGGGTGCCGCCCTCCGGCATCATCACCTCCTGGTCCCACATGAGCACCGAGTTCGCGTCGCCGAGGTACGACACCCGCCGGTACTGCTCCAGGAGGTCGTCGTACGCGTCGGGGCGCGCAGATGTGGCGCCTTCCCGGCCGTCTGCTTGCTCCAGCTCCTCCGGCTCCTCTTCCTGTCCTCCTTCCTGCTCTCGGTCGGGCTCCGATGCCATGGGAGTCGCTGTGGGAGGGAGCGGCAAGAAGTCACTGATAGTGGCCGATCCGGTGGGAGGTCAGACCGATCCGGTGGGAGGTCAGACCGATCTGGCGGGTGGTCACCTGCCACGATGGACGACACTATAGCGGTGTTTCGGCGACCCGGCGGTAGATCGCTGTGCACCGCTCGAGGACCGCGAGGGAGACGCTCTCGTCGGCGGTGTGGGCCTCGCCGGGCTCCGCGGCGCCGCAGACGACGCAGGTCGTCCCCGCCATGGAGGCGAGCCAACCGGCGTCGGTCGCGTGGGGCTTGGTCACCTGCCGGGGCGACCCCTCCTGGGAGGCGTCCGCGGCCGCGAGGACGGCCTCGGCGAAGTCCGGATCGTCGCAGGCCATCGGCGGGAGGTCCTGGTCGACCGACAGGGTGACGCCCTCGATCGACTCGACGTCTTCGAGGCTCGCCCGCCCGCCCGGGACGGTCCGCTCGTCCACGGTGAACGCACAGCGCTCGGGGACGACGTTCCAGGCGGTCCCCCCGTCGATCTCGGTGACCACGACGCTCCCCTCGACCCGGTGGCCGAGCACCTCCGTCTCGTGGGCGGGCAGCTCCCGCACGAGGTCGACGGCGTCGACGGCCCGGTAGATGGCGTTCACGCCCGCCTCGGGTTCGCTGGCGTGCGACGCGGACCCCCTCGCCTCGATCGTCGCCGCCCGTCGCCCCCTGTGGACGACCGCGACGTCGGTGACGCCCGGGGCGGAGTACCCGGTCGACCCCTCGCCGACCACCGCGTAATCGGGGGCGAAGCCGGCCTCGATCGCCGCCCGACAGCCGACGCCCCCGGTCTCCTCGCCGACGAAGGAGGCGAAGACGAGTTCGCAGGCCGGGTCGGCGGCCTGGAAGGCGACCATGGCCGCCGCGACGCTCCCCTTCATGTCGGCCGTTCCGCGGCCGTAGAGGCGGCCGTCGCGCTCCTCGACGACGTACCCGCCGTCCACGGCCACCTG
The DNA here is from genome assembly GCA_007135435.1 of Natronomonas sp. Classification (GTDB taxonomy): domain Archaea; phylum Halobacteriota; class Halobacteria; order Halobacteriales; family Haloarculaceae; genus Natronomonas. Next base: position 6,500 of record SLIW01000130.1, on the reverse strand, counting down.
TGCGTCGTCCGGCGGGACGACGTCGTGGTGGCCGACCAGTGCCAGGGTGGGTGGGTCGGCCTCGTCGGTCTCGTCCGGCCCGCGCCGGGCGACGACGTTCCCCGCCTCGTCGCGTTCGACCGCGGCGTCGGTCTCGTCGCGCAGCCACTCCTCGATCAGGTCGCCGGCCGCCGTCTCGTCCTCGTGGCTCGGGACGGCGACCAGCTCGCGCGCCAGCTCGGTGAGGTGCATGCCTTCTCGGGGGCCACGGATGGAGGGGTCATCAACGTGCGCGTCGTCGATGTGGATCTCGTCGAGTGGTGATGATCTCGGTGAGTGCCGACCATTTCGATGGGTGGCGACGATCTCGGCGAGTGGAGAGGAGGGTGCCCACTGCGCGTCGACCGTCACGGTGACGTCGATCGTAACGGTGATGCCTGTTGACACGCTACACACGGGAAGCGGACGGTGGCTTCCCCATGGATCGCTTCAAGTGCCTCCGTTGTAGCCGGGAGTTCCTCTCGGAGTACCAGCTCGAGCGGCATTACGTCTGGAATCCAGAACACAGGGAACCGATCGTCCTCGATGCCCAGGAGCTGGCGGAGAACGGGGAGACGCTACCGGACTCGGACTGGGTCGAGTTCGACGACCGCGTCGAGACGTTCCTCCGCGTGGTCGATGGCGTGGACATCGCCGCGCTCGAATTCCAGTATCGTCCCGACACGGCGCGCGTCATCGTCAACGGGCCACACGGCGGTAGACAGACGATCGACGTGAGCGAGATCCAGGACCGCTCGTCGGACAACCTGCAGCTGTCACTCGACGGGGCGTATCTGAAACTGGCCTTCCTCAAGCCGGAGTGAGGGACGACCCACGCGCGACCGATCGGGGGGCCGATCGAGGGGTCGATCGAGGGGAGGCGTTCGGAACCCCCGGAAGCCGCGCATACGGATCGTTGTAACTATTTGCGGCCGGGGCATCGATGAGTGGACGATCCGCGGTCCGAGACGACCGATCCGTTTCGACACGGCGGTAACGAATTACAACGGTCCGTATCAGGACAGGAGGTACGTCAGTAGGCCCTTCTGGGCGTGCAGGCGGTTCTCGGCCTGGTCCCAGACGATCGACCGGTCGCTCTCGATGACGGCGTCGGTGATCTCCTCGCCGCGGTGGGCGGGCAGGCAGTGCATGACGAGCTGGTCGTCGACGAGCCCCTCGTTCACCTGGAAGTCGGCGCTCGCGAACGTCTCGAGCTTCTCGGCGCGCTCGGACTCCTCGCCCATGCTCACCCAGACGTCGGTGTAGACCACGTCGGCGCCCTCCACCGCTTCCTCGGGGTCGGTGGTCGTCTCGGGCGCGTCGCCGATCTCGGCGGCCCGCTCGAGGGTCGCGTCGTCGACGGCGTATCGCTCGGGGGTGGCGACGACCAGGTCGATCCCCACCAGCGCCGCCCCGAGGACGAACGACTGGCAGACGTTGTTGCCGTCGCCGACCCAGGCGACGCGGGCGTCGAAGCCCTCGAACCGCTCGTGGATGGTCAGCAGGTCCGCCAGCGTCTGGCAGGGGTGGGCGTCGTCGGTGAGCCCGTTGATCACGGGGACGGTCGCGTACTCGCCGAGCTCGAGGACGTCCGCGTGGTCGAACACGCGGGCCATGATCACGTCGACGTACCGCGACAGTGCCCGCGCGGTGTCCTTGACGGGCTCGCCGTGCCCGAGGTGGATGTCGTCCGGCCCGAGGAAGATGGCGTGGCCGCCGAGCTGGGTCGCCCCCGCCTCGAAGGACACCCGCGTCCGGGTCGAGGGCTTCTCGAAGATCATCCCGAGGGTCTTGCCGACCATCGCCTCGCCCGTCTTGCCACGGGCGTGTCGCTCCTTGAGGTCGACCGAGCGGGTCATGATCTCCAGGAGCTGTTCGCGCGTCAGGTCGTCGACGTCGAGGTAGTTCATGTGATCGTCTCCGTGGGTGTGTTCGTCTCTGTCGGCGTGGTCGCCGCCGTCGGTGTGGTCGCCGCCGTCGGTGTGTTCGTCTCTGTCGGTGTGGTTGCCGCGGTGACGTTCGTGCGGTCGGCGGTCTCGTCTCGTGGCGTCATTGCAGGGCCTCCCCGACCGACTCGAGGACCGCCACCGCGCGGTCGAGCTCGGCGAGGTCGAGGCGCTCGTCCGGGGCGTGGTCCAGGCTGGAGTCACCCGGGCCGTAGGTGACCATCGGGCAGTCCCACGCCCCCGCGTAGAGGTTCATGTCGGCCGTCCCGGTCTTCCGGAGCAGCCGGGGGTCGCCGTCCTGCTCCCTGATGGCGACGCGGAACGCGCGGGCCACCTCGGTCCGGGGGCTCTGCACGGTCGGCTCGATCGCGTCGTGCCAGTGGACCGTCCCCGCCTCGAGCTCGGCGTCCGCCAGCTCCCGCACCTCGTCGGTCGTGTACCGCGGCGGGACGCGGAGCTGGACCTCCATGGTCGCCTCGACGGCGAGGCCGTCGTCGCTCGTCCCGCCGTCTATGGCCACCGGCTTCGGGGTCACCCGCTCGAAGACGGGCTCGTAGGAGTCCGTCTCGGCCGCGAACCGCTGCTCGACGGCGGACCACCACGAGATGGCGTCCTGGATGGCGTTGTTCTCCGGGCGGGAGGTGTGGCCGGACTCGGAGGTCGCCACGTAGGTCCCGCTGAGGATGCCCCGGTAGCCGAGCGTGATGCCGTCCCAGCCGGAGGGTTCGCCGTTCACGACGGCGTCGGGCACCTCCCGGTCCTCGACGAGGTGGCGGGCACCCCTCGAGTCGACCTCTTCCCCGACGACGCCGACGAAGGACACGCCCGTGCGGACCGCGGCCACCGCCAGAGCAGCCAGCGGGCCCTTGGCGTCGACCGACCCGCGGCCCCAGAGGAGGGAACCGTCCTCGGTCTCGTTCTCGGACTCGGTCTCTTCGACGCGCACTGGGATGTCCCCGGGCACCGTGTCCACGTGCGAGGTGAAGAGCACCGCGTCGTCTGCCGGTGCCCTGACGTTGCCGACATCGTCGCGGTAGACCTCCCTGCCGCGCTCCTCGAGGTAGGCCGCGAGGGCCGCGGCGCATTCGTCCTCCGCCCCCGACGGCGAGGGGATGGACACGAGCTCTTCGACCAGTTCCCGTGCTTCCTCGTCGGGACCGATCCCTGGAGGGCCCTGCGTCGATCCGGCGGCGTCGGTCATCCGACCGTCACCTCCACGATCATCCGACGATCGCCTCCACGGTCATCCGACGATCGCCTCCATGGCCGCGACCACCTCGTCGGCGTGCTCGCGTTCGATCGTCAGCGGGGGCAGCAGCCTGACGACGCTCCGTCCGGCCGGCAACGCGAGGATGCCGTGGTCGAGCGCGAGGTCCCGCAGGATCGGGTTGGCGCCACGCTTCACCTCGACGCCGATCAGCAGCCCCGTGCCGCGGATCTCGCGGACCTGGTCGCCGATCGCAGATTCGAGCTCGGCCATCAGGTACTCGCCCACGTCGGCGGCGTGGTCCGCCAGCCCGTCGCGTTCGACGACGTCCAGCGTCGCGCCCGCGGCGGCGGAGACCACCGGCCCGCCCGAGAACGTCGAGCCGTGGTCGCCCGGATCCGCGGCGATCCACTCGCGGACGAGCGTCGCGCCGATCGGCAGGCCGTTCGCGAGCCCCTTCGCCGTCGTCAGGACGTCCGGGACGACGCCGTGGGCGTCGGCCGCCCACATCGACCCGGTGCGGCCGAGGCCGGTCTGGATCTCGTCGAGGATCATCGCGGCACCGGCGTCGCGGGTCGCCTCGCGGACCGCCTCGAGGTACGCGGTCGTGGCCGGGTTGACCCCGCCCTCGCCCTGCAGCGGCTCGACGATCACCGCGGCGGTCTCCTCGTCGACCGCCTCCTCGAGGGCGTCGACGTCGCCGTACGGGACGAACTCGAAATCCCCCGCCAGCGGCTCGAAGCCCTCCTTGTACTGTGTCTTCCAGGTGGCCGCCAGCGCCCCCATCGTCCGGCCGTGGAAGCCCTGCATCGTCGCGACGATCCTCGACCGTCCGGTCGCGTGTCGCGAGAACTTGAGGGCCGCCTCGTTGGCCTCCGTCCCGGAGTTGCACAGCCAGACCCTGTCGATATCGCCGGGGGCGACCTCCGCCAGCCGTTCGTACAGCGCCGTCCGGGCGGCGTTCGGGTACGATCCCTGGACGTAGGTCAGTGTCTCGAGCTGGTCGGTCGCCGCCGCGACCACCTCGGGGTGGCAGTGGCCGACCGGAACGCACGCGTAGCTCGCGCCGACGTCGAGGTACTCGGTGCCGTCGGCGTCGTAGAGGTGGACGCCGTCGCCGCGCTCGATGGCGATCGGTTTCTCGGAGAAGACGAACCCGCTCATGGTATCACCTGACTGCGCCCGCGAGGACGTGCGTTCCGCCGCCGGCCAGCGCCGACCGGACGGGGTCGTCGGCGTTGGCGCTCGCGATCACGACCGCGCTCGCGCCCCCCTCGAGCGCCTCGGTCGCGGCCATCACCTTGCGGCCCATGAACCCCTCGGCCGCCTCCGTGAGCGCCTCGTACTCCCCGGGCGTCTCTACCCGCTCGATGCGCGTCGACGGGTCCCCCGGGTCGCGGTAGACGCCCTCGACGTCGGTCAGCGACACGAGGACGCCGCCCAGCTCGGCGGACACGGCCGCCGCGGCCCGGTCGGCGTCGGTGTTCACGGCGACCCCGTCGTCGGCGAGCATCGGCGGCGACGCCACCGGCGCGTAGCCGTCCGCCAGCAGCGTCCGCAGGAGGTCGCCGTTGACCTCCGCGATCCGGCCGGAGTGGTCCCCGCGGCGGATCTTCTTCTTGCCGTCCTCGACGACCCGGACGGCCGACTTCCGGGGACCGTACAGCAGCCGCCCGTCGACGCCCGACAGCCCGACGGCGTCGACGCCCGCCTCCTGGAGGCCGGTCACCAGGTCCGTGTTGACGAGCCCGGCCATCGCCATCTTGAAGACGTCCATCGTCTCCGCGTCGGTGAACCGGCCGACGACGCCCGACGGCGTCTCGACGTACTCGGGTTCGATGCCCATCCGCTCGAGCGCGTCGTCGACGGCCGTCGAGCCGCCGTGGACCACGACGACCTGCTCACCGTCTTCGCACAGTGCGGCGACGTCCGCGAGCGCTCCCGCGGGCTCGACCGCCCGGGCGCCCCCGATCTTGACGACGACCGGGCCGTCGGCAGTGAACTCACCCTCGAAGCCGTCGCTCATCTTACGGCGCTCCCACGGGGTGCAGCCCCGCGAACTCCAGGCCGGCGGTCTCCTCGAGCCCGAGGGCGACGTTGGCGGCGTGGACCGCCTGGCCCGCGGACCCCTTCATCATGTTGTCGATGGCCGAGAAGACGACGATACGCTTGTTCCGCGGATCGAGCTCGAAGCCGACCTCCGCGTGGTTCGAGCCGGCGACCGCCTTGGGCTCGGGGTAGCGGTAGACGCCCGACCCGCCGGCGACCAGCCGGACGAACGGTTCCTCCTCGTAGCTGCCACGGTACGCCGACCAGAGGTCGCCCTTCGAGACCGGCTCGTCTGGGTAGACATGGCAGGTCGCGGAGGCCCCACGGATCATGTCCACCGCGTGGGCCGTGAACGACACCCGCGCGCCGAGGTAGGCCTCGATCTCGGCCTCGTGGCGGTGACCCGTCGGCGCGTACGGCCGGACGACGCCCGACCGCTCGGGGTGCGACGACGCCTCGCCGCCGCCCGCGCCCCCCTCGGAGGAGCCGACCTTCACGTCGACGACCAGCTGCTCGCCGCCCGCGAGGATCCCGTGGTCGAACAGCGGCTTGAGCCCGAGGATTGCTGCCGTCGCGTTGCAACCGCCCGACGCGATCAGCTCGGCACCGGGCAGGTTCTCGCGGTTGAGCTCCGGGAGCGCGTACTCGGCGTCGGCCAGGAGCTCGGGTCGCTCGTGGCCGTCGTACCACTCGTCGTACCATTCCTCGTCGGGGAGCCTGAAGTCCGCACTCAGGTCGACGACGACGTCCGCGGCCTCCCGGAACGCGTCGATCTGGGACATCGAGACGCCGTGGGGCGTGCAGGCGAAGAGCACGTCGACCGACTCGAGCTCCTCGGGGCTCGAGAACCGCAGCCCCATCCCGCGGAGGTTGGGGTGGACCGAGCCGATCGTCTTGTTCTCGTAGCGCCGGCTGGTCGCCTGCGCCACCGCGAAGTCGGGGTGGCCGTCGAGGAGGCGGAGCGCCTCGCCGCCGGTGAAGCCGCTGGCGCCGACGACGCTCGCCTGTAGCGTCACGGCGTCACCTCCACGGCCCGGGTCCGCACCCGGGCCCACACTCGCGGCGTCACGCCGTCACCTCCACTGCCTGGACCTTCGCCTCGAGCCAGTCGACGACCGCCGCCGGCACGTCGACGTCGGTCACCTCGTTCAGGGCCTTGAACTCGACGGTGTGGTTGACCTCGTGGACGGTGTACTCGCCGGAGTCGGCCCCGCCGACCTCCATGAGGTCGACGCCCAGGAGGCCGCCGCCGACGGCATCCGAGGCGCGCTCGACGAGCT
>SLIW01000310.1 GCA_007135435.1 Natronomonas sp. | reverse complement strand
GACCGTAGATCTCGTCGAGAACGTCCTGGAGGAGTACGGCGACCCGGCGTCGAACGGAACGGGCGATCCGGCCACGGCGGTTGAGGAACCGTCCACATCGCCGGAGCCAACCGAAGCGGACGATCAGCAGCCGGTCGAATCAGTAGCGGAGCCGGCAGACCGACATAATCGTGTCGACCTCTCCTCAGTCAGCGACAGGCAGCGCGAGGTGCTGACGGCGATCCACGAGCGACCGCGAGCGACCCAGCGTGAAATCGGCGAGCAACTCGCGGTGTCCGCGGCGACGGTGAACAAAAGTGTCAACGCGATCCGGGGCTTCGAATGGACGAACCGTGACGAGATCGTGGCCGATCTGTTCGGCGCCACTTCGAGAGAACCAGCGGAAATGAACACCATGGCAACCAACGATCAGACTTCGACGACCGACGTGGACCGCCTCAGTGATCGGATCTCGAGCATCGAACAGCACCTCGATGCCACACCGGAGCAAGGTTCCGGAGATCGGGGACTCGATGACCCCGAACTCCTGCACAAGGTGTTACGTGCCTGCTTCGAATCCGACGACATCTCCGAAGCCGAGGAACGCGAAGTTCTGGAGACCCTCATCCGGTAGTCAACCCTCGAACCGATTCTCCCTTCCAGCAATCATGACGCCCTACTCCTGGATACGCTGTGCCGATTGTGCGTGGGTCGGCCGGACATCAGAACTACGAAGAGCGAACGGCGGCGACCGGTGCCCCAACTGTAACGTCCACGTCGAGGCCGATTAGCTGAATGCAGGCGGTAAGCCCCCTTCCTCAAGGAGCAACGCAGTCCGTAGGCCGAGGAGCGCAGTAGGGAGGGGATACACCGCCGTCATCGTCTCTCAGGCAGGTGCTTTTGCTGGCCCACAGGCCCATGAGCCGATACGTATATGTTGAAACAATATCTAAACATTGGTGATGGATAGGCACGAAATCGAAGGCCACGAAGTCATCGAGGGCGAGGTGAAGGCCACCGGAAACGGCGCACACGTCCTCGTTCCCAAACGGTGGCGTGGCGCAGACGTGAAAATCGTCCGAACGTCCGAACCCGACGAGTAACTGATGAACTACAACTACAGGTATCGTCTCAAGCCAACAGAGAGCCAGTGCGAGGCGCTGGACTATCACCGCGATACCTGTAGACAACTCTATAATCACGCTCTCCACCGATTCAACCAGATTCCCGAAAGCATGGGAACGGTCACACAGCGTGTCCGGAAAATCCGAGACGAGCTTCCCGACCTCAAAGACTGGTGGGACGACCTGACCGACGTGTACTCGAAAGTGCTTCAGCCCACCGTCATGCGGATTGCACACAACGTCAACGCCCTCGGGAAGCTCAAAGAACAAGGCTACAAGGTCGGGCAACTTCGATGGAAGTCGCCTCGGGAGTTTCGCAGTTTCACGTACAACCAGTCTGGCTTCGAACTCGACAAAAAGAGTGGTCAGACCGTGTTGTCACTCTCGAAACTCGCGGACATTCCCATCAAACTCCACCGACCGCTCCCCGGCGACGCCACGGTCAAGCAAGTCACGCTCAAAAAGGAGAAAACCGGCGAGTGGTTCGCCATCTTCGGCATCGAAATGGACGTGGAACCGCCAGCGAAGCCACCGCTGGATGACATTGATGCCGAGGAGATGATCGGCATCGACGTGGGTATCCTGAAGTATGCCCACGATACGGATGGCACGGCGGTCGAATCACTCGACCTCTCGGAGGAACGCGACAGGCTCCAACGGGAGCAGCGGAAACTCTCACACAAAGAGTACGAGTCGAACAACTGGGAGAAACAACGTCGGCGTGTCGTTGACTGTCACCTGCAAATCAAGCGCAAGCGGCGTGACTTCCTGCACAAACTCTCGAACTACTACGCTCGGGAGTACGACCTGGTGGCCGTCGAAGACCTCAACGTGAAAGAAATGGTGGAATCACTCCGCAACAGCCGCAACACGGCGTCTGCGGCGTGGAACACCTTCACGAGTATGCTCGAACACAAGTGCGAACGCGAAGGGACGCACTTCGTGGAGGTTGAACCCGAAGGCACGACCAAAGAGTGTGCCAACTGCGGTGTCGAAACCGAGAAACCGCTGTGGGTGCGTGAACACTCGTGTCCGGCGTGCGGCTTCGAGGCGGACAGAGACGCAAACGCAGCATGGAACATCCTTCTTCGCGGACTCACCGAACTAGGAGTGGGAGACTCCGAAGCAACGCCTGTGGAGACTGCGCTCCCTGCGGAAACGGCGGTTGTTCCTGCAAAGCGCGTCTTGGAAGCAGGAAGCCCCACCCTCAGCGAGCGCGTCAGCGCGAGCAGGGTGGGGTAGTTCACTGGCGTCTCGTTCGTGGTGTAGGAGGTCTGGAGAATCTTCGTCGTGGCCCGCCCCGCGCGGCGCGTTCCGTCTGAAACGGGATATCCCCGTTTGCATCCACGTGTCTCGGGATATGGATGCCAACGTCGTTCGTATCGGTGCTGCAGACGACGTTCTCGGCTACTGGCTGACGCCCACGAGCGGGTGTTCATGATCCTGGAACTGATCGAAGGGACGCCCGCGACGTCGGCATCCCCAGAGGTGGCGTTGATGACCGCCCTCCCTGGAGCGAGAAGGAGGAGCCGACCGGCCGGATCACCGTCGAATGTGAAGACGGACTCGACGCCCGTCGACTCCGCCACGGGGTTCCCTCCGTCCGGCACCTCCCTCATTCGGAGATTCATAGAGCGGCCTCCGTGGGACATACCGATCGACCCGCTCGTCGCCTCACAGGACCGGGTCCACGTCGGACGCCGAGACACCCGACTGCCGGTTCAGCCCGGCCACGATTCCCGCCCCGACGAGCACGAACGCGCCGGCGACGCCGAAGGTGAGCGTGAACCCGAGCGACGCAAGCGTGCCACCGAGCAGGCCACCGACGCCCCCGCCGACGGCGACCAGCGCGCCGTACATCCCGAGTGCCTCGCCACGAATGCTGACCGGTGCGAGTTTCGTCACGAGGGTCGCGGCGGTCACCACGATCACCGCCCACGTGAGCCCGATGAGGACGAACACCAGACCGGTGACTCCCAGCCCAAGCGCTGTCCCGCCGACAACCGCGCCGACGACCCCGATGGCCGGCAGTGCCCCTCCCCGGGCGACGAGTCCGCCGATGTGTGTGGGCATGACGTCGTACCTGCGAACCAGCTGCACAGCGCCGCCGTAGAAGGCCGCCGCGCCGACGTTCAATACGAGATAGAGGGCGAATATTTCGCCCGAGCCGTGGCCGACGCCGTCGAGGTAGGCCGGTAGCGGAGCGAAGAACGTGCCGAAGCCGGTGAACACGAGGAGGACGGCGGCGAAGTACACCGCGAGCGTCGGAGAGAACCGTTCGGCGAACCGCCGTGGGTTCAGCTTCCGCGGGTCGAACTTGCTCGGGGTGAACGGGAACGCCGCTCCCCGGACGTTGAAGCTGGAGGCGGCCCGCACGCGCCGGCGGAGCTGTCGGGGCTCCGGCTCCGCTCCGGGTCTCGGGTCCGGCGGCAGGGTCCGGGCGGCGATCAGGAAGCCACCGGCGGCGCTCGCGGCACAGACGAGGAAGAAGATCCGCTGTGCCGTGATCGTCTCGACGACGGCCGTCCCGGCCGAGATGACCAGGAACCCGACGAACAGCCCCAGGGCCCACCCGATCCCCTGGAACTTGTTGAGTCGGGCGATCAGGCCGCTCCACTCGGATTCCACCTCCCCCGAGACGACCAGCAGCGTCAACACCGGGATCGCGGCCGCGAACCCGAGCCACAGCAGCGCGTGCACGGCGATCACCAGCCACAGGGTCTCGAGGGCGGGGATCGCGAGCATGGTCACGACGGTGATCGCCATCGCCGCGAGGACGAAGATCCGACGCTTGCCGGTGCGATCCGCCATCCCCCCGAAGACGAGCGCCCCCGGAACGCCGACGAAGGAACTGGTCGCGAAGAGGATCCCGAGGGCGAACGCGTCCCCGCCGAGCTCGACGACGTACAGGGGGACGATCAACGACGCGCCGCCGAAGGCCAGCGCCGCGAGCAGCCAGCCCCGCAACCATCGCCGTGCCATATTCCGGGGAACCGGTCGAGTATTCAAAAAGGCGCCGTCTTTGGCGACGTCCTCCCCTCGCGGTCGGACGGAGCGTCGAATATGTCGACGCCCGCAGAGGGACTTCATCCATCCTGCGCGCGGCGATCCTGGGTATGAAGCGGACCAGGGAACTGCAGACACACGCCGGTGGTCGGGACGAACGAGCACCCGAGGAAGCCGTGTGGGCGTTCCGGCCCCGAACCCCTAAACCACCTGCCGACGTTGGCCACGCCAAATGTACGACCGGATATTGCTCCCGACGGATGGGAGCATCGGGATGCTCAATGCGATCACCCACTGTTTCCATCAAGCACGGCTCAACGACGCCGCGGTCCACGCCCTCTATGTGGTGGATCTCCGGGCGTACGTCATGCTCCCCGACGAACACCAGGACCGGGTGAAGCAGGTCCTCCTCGAAGAAGGGACGGCGGCGCTCGAACATCTGGAGGACCGTACCGGAGAAGAGATCGACATCGAGACGGAGATTCGTGAAGGCGTCCCTCACGAGGAGATCCTCGAATACGCCGAGGAGAACGACATCGATCTCGTCGTCATGGGTACCCATGGCCGGACGGGCGAGAAGAAGCGAATCGTCGGGAGCGTCGCCGAAGAGGTCGTCCGTGCGGCCGAAATGCCGGTGCTCACTGCGCGGGTGACCGAGACAGAGATCGAAGAACTCGACGAGGAGATTCCCGAAGCCCAACAACGGTACATCACCTGACGGGGAGCACCTCTTCCTGACGACAGGGGATCGAACCGTTCCGTCTCGATCCAGTCTGGGGTGGCCCCACGGGCCGACACGCTATTTTCTGTATGGCGTCGGTTACCTCGACAGCAATCTCGATCTTGGGCGGCCGAATCGCGCTCGACTCGCACTACAGGGGGAGCTCACCGCGTGCGGTTCGACCAGTGATGGCCTCGCACACTAACCTCGTGATCTCGAAGGTGATATCCTCCATCGCCTCGTCCCAGATATCCACAAGCGGGAGGTCGGCCTCACGGAGACGAGTGACGATCTCGCGATCCAGTTCCTCCTCCGGAACGACCTCCACCGAGCCCGTCGCGATCACGCTCTTCCACGTCTCACCGGATCGCTCGTAGACGACGAGTCGCGCAGGAGCCGATGCCCGGATGAATGCGTGCTTCTCGCTCTCCGGCGTGTATCCCAGCCGGAGATAGAAGTCCCGCGAGCCTGGATCGTACCCGTAGGATACCGGTATCGAGTACGGTTCGTCGTCCATCGCGAGGGACAACACCCCTGTCCCACCTCGGCCGAGGAACTCGTCGATTGCCGCGGCATCCATCGGGCGAACACGATCATCCGTCATAGGGGACCCGACGATGTCGAGACGTTAGTAACCACGGGGCGGTTGCCCGCGACGGAGGTCGAGGTGATCGGACGCGAGGGTCAGTCGCTGTCCGATGGATGTGGGATCGGCCAGTGGGTAGGGTACTCGGTGATCACGAATGCTGGTGGAACGCGTGCACTCGACGACAACAGGCCTCACGTGACGATCGTCACGATACGACTGCCGCGGATTTGGGATTCGTACGGGATCGGGTAGACGCGTCAGTCGGATATGCTCCGAAGATAACCAGGAGTCACTCTTCGTCTCAGCGGTGTTGAGGAAAGGTGATACCACGGTATCGCATTACGGAGTACTCGCCGCGTGTACCGCGTAAATTCGATTTCCTTCCCTGATGTTTATACTGGGAGCTATGCATAGCCGAGTGTGACCAAACACGTTCTTATTCCGGTCGACAGATCACCGCACTCCGAGAACGCGTTCGAGTATGTACTAGCGGAGATGGCGGAGCCGACGATTACACTCCTGCACGTAATCGATCCTGTCGCCGTCTGGGGATACGGTGACGATGACTCGTTTGATCTGGATGGCTATCGGCGAGAAGAACAACGCAGGCGGGAGCAGGCAGACCAACTGCTCTCCGAGTATCGGAACAAAGCCATGGATCGGGGGCTGCGGGCCGAGACAGTCGTCGAGCTCGGAAAGCCATCCAGACGGATCCTCGAGGCGATCGAGGAATTCGATATCGATCACATCGTGATGGGAAGTCGCGGCCGGTCGGGCATTGGACGTGTACTGTTGGGGAGCGTGGCGGAAACCGTGATGCGACGATCGAGTGTTCCAGTCACGATCGTCCGGTAGTCGGCGGCAGTTCTCGAGGAGTGCCGTCGCCACCCTTGATCCTCGTCACCGTCACGGCATACGTCGCCGTAGACGCCCCATATACACAGTCACGTCACCGGAGCCATCAATACAATTAGTATCGATCCATCCGATTCGCGGCTATGGACGTACTTCATACTGCAATCGAAGTAGGAGATCTCGACACGACGCGTGAGTTCTACGAGGGCCTTCTCGGGCTCGAGTGCACTCGACAATTCGAGGCACGCGGACAGCAGAACTACTACGTGGGGGGCGCAGGCGGTGCCGAACTCCAGTTCAAGGTCGTCGACGAGGCGCCTGAACCGTCCGGAATCCACCACGTCGCAATCGCGACCACGGACGTCGACGCCGTCGTCGAACGGGCGGTCACCGAATGGGACACCACCGTGGAGATGGAGCCGCGGACGCTCGACCGGAAGTCGATCCGGCTCGCAGCCGTCACTGATCCCGACGGTTATACGGTTCACCTCATAGAAGAGGTCTGATCGACCTGGTTTGGAGTTCCACGATGTCAGTCGATGGCTTCACGCGAAACGACCCTATACAGCGGGTCGGTTTCTACAGAGAGCGTCTCATCCGCAAGAATACAATGTGTAGAACGCTGTAGTTCGGGTTTCGTCGAGGCAGTTCGTCGCTCCCAGAAAGTCAGTGGAGAGTCGGATCCGACCAGACGCCCGGAGCGGGTTTCAGGGGGGATTTCGCTTCGAATGAGGGGATCCGGGTGGGCGCTGTGAGCCGTCGGTCAACCCGGGTGAAACAGGGGATGGTCGGTAAATGAGGCCCAAATCGTTCTACACCCAGCCGCTTGCATGCGGTTTTCGAACCCGGTCGCCCGGAAGTCGGCTCGCGTATCGAGGAGGTCGAATGGGGCTTGTGAGCTCCTGAAACCCCGGTTTTCGTCGGGATTGGATGAACAATCCATATCCAAAAAGAACTCAAATTGACGATGGTGACGAGCACGATGACGGCATGGATGGTGGCGTGAGGATCCCGATTGTCAAGCCAAGGGCCGCCAGCCGATCGGGAACCGGGACGACGAGGACGTGACGGTCGGAGCGACGAGCCCGAGAAGCGACGGACCCGAGACCGACCCGGTGAGGAGGTCATCGACGACCGGTGCGAACCCCAGTCGGTCGGCGACCGTTGCAAGTCTCTGCGCAGCGGCCGAGACGAGAGTCAGGCCAGCGAGAAGGGTGGGTACCCAACCCGACACCACGCCCATGGATATTCACACTCCGTGGGTCAGTCAGTCACGATTCGTCTTCTTCACCCACCGTCCGTTGATGGTCTTCGAACCCCTCGTCGGTGAAGAACGTCACTCGTCCGTCCTCTTCGCTGAGCGTGATCGCCGCGATCACTTCCTCGCGGGTCGCGGTTTCGAGCGCGCTCATGTGTCGGGTACCCATCCATTCCGCATAGGGAAGGTCGTCGATCCGTGCCCGTTCGGCCGTCGATAGCTGGTCGACCCGGACCATCTCCTCGCGGATCGTCCCGTCGTCGCGGACGACGACTGCGCCGTCGCAGGAAAAGGCCACTCCTCGTGCCGTCTCGAGGAGTGCACTGGGTTCACCAAATACACTCGCACAGTCTTCGACCGGCCAGCGGTTCGTCCCCATCGGGTCCGTGAACCCGGCTACTGAATCACGCTCGACGACGAAATAGAGACCCGGTCCCCGGGCGTAGGGGTCGTCCCATCGCTCGAACCCGCGACTGATGTCCTCGACGCAATCCCATATCCTCTCGAGTACCGCGATAACGTCCGAAGATGGGCGTTGCGAGGTCGGTGTTCCCACACGCTCCACGAGGTTGGTCATTCGCCGGTCAGTAGGGCCGTCAAGTGGATAGTATCCCCGAATTTAACTACGGGACGGGTATTGATTACCCGGGTGAAATACCCACGCGGTTCGGGTCGTCCAGGCTTACCAGGGTTGGGGAGGACGAAATCGGAGTGGACGAATCGGTGAGTCCGGCCGTCGTGCGCGCGGTGAGCGCCGTGGAGGGCCGTGAACCCTGTCACCTCCGTGGAGGGCCGTGAACCCTGTCACCTCCGTCCGCTGCCGTACGGCCTCGACACGAACGCGCTGGATGCACTCTTCGAATTCCGGTCGAATGGTCAACCCATGCCGGGTGGCTGTCTCTCGTTCGTCTATCGTGGCTGTCGCGTCTCCATCGACAACGGCGAGTATCTCTCCACCGAACCGCTCGAACGCGTTCGCCGAGTACCTACTGACGGAGGATCGGACGGTAACGACAGGTACTGACGAGGGGACCGATAGTCGCGGCCAGTCGGCTCACTGCGTCGGGTCCCGCACGGTCAACAATCCCTGCGCCATGAGGCGACGCGCAATCACGACGAGACCATTCCCGAACCCCTCCCCAAAGATTGCACGTTCTTCCATGGTGGTGGGAATGATCGAACTCACCAGGATCGTCGAGCGGTCGATCAACAGCAATCGGCCGATCGCCGTCTCCTCTTCGGTGGCGTTCTCGCCGTGAAGCCACTCCAGCCCCGAGATGAACGTCGTGGCGTCAGGCACGGCCGTTTGAATCCGATCCTGGAGGGGCTCGGTCAACGCGCCGATGAGCAGGTCGACCCCGTTGCCGACCTCGTTGAGAGAATCGATCAGATCCTCGGTCAGCAGTGACTCGTCGCCCACGACGAGCACGATTTCGTCAGTCGCCTCCCCGACGAGGTCGTTCGTCCGGTTCTCGATCGCGTCCCGGCCGGTCATCGCCCACACTTGCTGGATGGGGGACTCGTCGTCCGCATCGACGATTTCGACCGTTTCGAGAGCGTCGTGGAGTCGCTCGACGCGGGCCTCGTATTGATCCCGAAGCGTCTCCGTGGCCTCTTCGAGCGGAACGGCGCGGAACTGCTGCGGGCTCGAATGCTGGATCTCGACGAGGCCTTGCGCTTCCAGCACCCGAGTCGCATCGTACACGCGTGTCCGGGGCACTTCGGTCATCTCGCTGAGTTGCCGTGCCGTCCCGGAGTGCAAGCGCGACAACCCGACGAAACACCGCGCCTCGTATTCCTTCAGACCGAGCTGCTGGAGGACTTCGATCGCTTCTTCGACGTTCTCAGTT
>SLIW01000409.1 GCA_007135435.1 Natronomonas sp. | reverse complement strand
TGGGCCACGGTCGCGTTGGAATAGCCGGTGGGCGCCGACCAGTCGCTATTTTCAGGATGGGGCAGTCGTGAGAATGCAAATGTATCCTTCTCAGGAAGTGGGGGGTCAGGGGTCATGGAGCGATGATCTTTACGGGGCCGATCGCCTCACACTGGGAGTTACCGACTGGTAACGGGGTGACGACCAGCTCAGCACGGGTTTGTTGGTTACTAATCACTATTGAGTTACTGTCGGTAAGTTACCTGGCGGGTCGTTCCACGTCGACTTACCGCCGGAGACACCACACCATGGTCACACTACTCGGCGGCCTGATCGGGGGATTGCTCGCGACGATCGTCATGACGGCGTTCATGATGACACTCGGTGACGACTCGCCACCGCCGACCGCGGCGCTCTGGGCGAAGTACGTCGGGGACGGTCCCGCCGAGGAGTACGTGAAGCCCGGTATGGTCCTGCATATGATGTACGGCATCGGTGCCGGGGTCGGGTTCGTCGTTCTGGTGCTGCTCGCTGGCGTGGAGCTGAACAGCGTGCTCCTGGCGGTCGGCGCGGGCGCGGTCTACGGCGTCCTGTTGTCTGTCGTCGGGTTGGTCCTCTGGATGAAGGTCGTCCTGAAGATGGACGCCGAACCCAAGACCATGGGGACGTTCACCTTCTTCTACCTGTTCTACGGCGTGGTGCTCGGGGCCGTCGTGGGCTCGGGCTTCCTCGGTTGAGCGGGAGGCTCCGTTCGAGCAGCCCGCTGGCTAGACCTGTGGGTGGACCGCCCGTGGGGTGGACCGCCCGTGGGGTGGACCGGGGTCGCGTATCGCCTGTGCAGCCGATTCACAGATCCGATTGACAGTTAAGCCGGTCCCCCTGGGATATCCATTGCCGATGACCCACCGTCCGTCCGAAGATGCGTCGACCTCGCTCGGCGTGGTCGCCGAGTTCCCCCCGAGCGCGAAGCTGGTCGCCAAGACGCTCGAGTACGAGGGGGACCTCACCCAGTCCCAGCTCGCCGAATCGACGCGCCTGCCCGCCCGGACCGTCCGACACGCGCTCTCGGAGCTCGAGGACAGCGACGTCGTTGCCTCCCGGATCTCGTTCATGGACGCCCGGAAGAAGATCTACTCGCTCGAAACCGGTATGGACGACTGAACGAGGTGGACCGGGTTCCCATCCGTCACACCCTGAATCGTCCGGGTTATCGGGGACCGTCTCTTCCATAGTCGTCGATACCGTGGGCGGACCATCGAGCGAGTGACCGCGCGGTCCGAAGGAGGGTCGTCAGAACGTGATGACCTCGTAGTCGTCGTCGACGAACTGTCGGACGCTCGGGTGGCCGTCGTGGCCGTCAAGCAAAAAGACGCCGGAGTCGGCGACCCGCCCGACGACGAGGGGCAGCACCTCCGGGCCGCAACGATCTGGGGTCAGCTCGGATCGACGTGCCGTTCGAACGTACTTCGGACAACGCCGTCGCTCTCCTCGTTCGGACCACGGGCACCACGATTTAGACGGGACGGGACGTACGGAAACCATGACCCACACAGCAGTCATCGCGGGGGTCGGTCCGGGACTCGGCGAATCGCTGGCACGGACGTTCGCGGCCGAGGGCTGCCAGGTCGGCCTGTTCGCCCGCTCGGAGGACTACATCGAGGAGCTGGCTGACGACCTCCCGGAGCCGGGCGAGGGGCTCGCCGTCCGGACCGACCTCACCGACGTCGACCAGGTCCGGGACGGCTTCGACGCGGTCCGCGAGGAGTTCGGGCCGATCGACGTACTCGTCAATCACGCGAGCGCCGCCTCCTGGAAGGGCCTCATGGACGTCGACGTCGAGGGGTTCGAACGTGCCTGGACGGTCAACTGCCGGGGCGCGTTCGTCTGTTCGCAGGAGGCCGTCGACGACATGCTCGAGACAGGTGGCGGGACGATCATCTTCACCGGTGCGACCTCGGCCGTGCGGAGCCTGGGTGGCGCGATCGGCTTCACGGCCGCGAAGTTCGCCGCCCGCGGGATGGCGATGGACATGGCCCAGGAGTTCGGCCCCGAGGGGATCCACGTCGCCCACGTCGTCATCGACGGCCAGATCGACGCGCCGGGCGTCAGCGAGCGGTACGTCGACCGCGACGAGGACACGTTCCTCGACCCAGACGAGCTGGCGGCCACCTACTGGCACCTCGTCGAACGGGACGACGTGAGCACCCAGCCGTTCGAGGTGCACGTCACGAACGGCCCGCAGAACACCGAGTTCGTCTGATGAGCTGACCGCCGATTTCACCCTCCCCGCTCGACGGAGTTCGGGTCTACCACGTCACCGTCCCCGATGGCGTCGAACGGATCGTGTGCGCCTGGCTCCCCGAGCCACCGGTACCTGGTCGGCTGGGCCGAGCAATCGCGATCGAGGTTCCACACCCGTGATCTCGAGTATCTCAACAGGATCCTGCGATCCCCCTCGGAATACGACGGTCGAAATCACCCGCGTGTTTTATTGGTCGCTTGCCGATGATCCTGCCATGAATACGGGAACGGGGAGCCGTCTCACCGCCAGGTCCGGGCTCGTCGGGGAACGGAGGATCCGAGAACAGGGTGTCCGCGGCACGGTCCGGTCGGCCGATCGCGATGAGTGAGTCGATCCGGGTACTGCACGTCGACGACGACCCGGACGTGGCCGACCTGACGGCGACGTTCCTCGAGCGCCACGACGGGCGGATCGACGTCGAGACCGCACACTCCGCCGACGAGGGCCTGGAGCGCCTCGCGGAGTCGCCGGTCGACTGCGTCGTCTCCGACTACGACATGCCCGGACGGAACGGGATCGAGTTCCTCGAGGCCGTCCGCGAGGACGACCCGGAGGTCCCGTTCATCCTCTTCACCGGGAAGGGCTCCGAGGAGGTCGCCAGCGACGCGATCTCCGCCGGCGTCACCGACTACCTCCAGAAGGAGTCGGGCACCGAGGACTACGAACTGCTGGCCAACCGGATCGTGAACGTCGTCACCCAGCACCGCGCCGAACGGCTGGCGGCCAAGCAGGAGCGCATCCTCACGCTCCTCCGGGACGTCAACCACTCGCTGGTGCAGTCGACGACCCGCGACGAGATCGAGACGTCCGTCACCGAACGGTTCGCGGAGGCGGACCCGTATCGGCTCGCCTGGATGGGCGACTACGACGCCGAGCGGACCCGGATCGAGCCGCGGACGGTCGCCGGCGTGGACGCGGACGTCGTCCCCCCGATCTCGCTGGCGGACCGACCGGACGGCGAGACGACGATCCGCGAGACGCTCCGGCGCGGGGACCTGACCGTCACGACCCCCTCCGACTCGACGCCGGTCGTCTGGGACGACCACCCGCCGGTCTCGTACCGGGAGGCGGCCATCGTCCCGATCACCTACCACGGCACCGAGTTCGGCGTCCTCGTCCTCTACGCGGCCGCGCCGGAGCACTTCGACGGGGCCGAGCGGGCCATGCTCGACGAGATCGCCGGCGACACCGCCCAGGCGATCTTCGCCGCCGAGACCCGACAGACCCTGGAGCGACACCGGACGGCGGTCGAGACCGTCCCGGAGGGCGTCTTCGTCCTGGACGCCGACGCCAACGTCGAACTGGCGAACGAGCGAGCGGCGGACCTCGTCGGCCGCTCGATCGACGACGCCCTCGGCGAGTCGTTCCTCACCTTCGTCATGGAGGGGCTCTTCGACGACGACGTCGTCAACTGGTACCTCGACAGCGTCCGCGAGATGCTCTCGTCGTCCAGCGACCGCGAGGAGGCGTGGTACCAGACCGAGCTCCGGCCGCCCGAGGGAGAGCCACGGCTCGTCGAGATACACCTCACCCTCCGGCCCATCGACGAGGAGTTCCGCGGGACCGTCGGCATCGTCAGGGACGTCACCGAACGCCGGGAGCGCGAACGGGAGCTCGAACAGAGCCGGGAGCGGTACCGCAACCTCGTCGAGAACGCGCCGGTCCCGATCGCGCTCTGCGACGGCGACGGCGAGCTCGTCTACGTCAACGACGCCGCCGTCTCGTTCGCGCGGGCCGCCGATCAGGCGACCCTCCTCGGCGAGTCGGTCCTGGAGTTCGTCCACCCGTCCGAACGGGACGAGGCTTCTACCAACCTCCGGGCGGTCCTGGAATCCGACGAATCCCTCTCGTCGATCGAACGGTCGCTCGTCGATCGTGAGGGGAACCGGAAGGAGGTCATCCTGACGGCGGTCCCGGTGACCTACCAGGACGAGGCGGCCGCCCAGATCGTCCTGAAGGACATCACCGAGCAGAAGGACCGGGAGAGATCGCTCGAGTGGCAGAACGAACGGCTCGACGAGTTCGCGGGCATCGTCTCCCACGACCTGCGCGGACCGCTGAACGTGGCCCAGGGGCGACTCGAGCTCGCCTTCGAGGCGCCCACGGCCGAGCACCCCGAACACTCCGAGCAACGCGAGCACCTCGAGCGCCTCGGCGACGCCCTGGACCGGATGGAGACCCTGATCGAGGACATCCTGGCGCTCGCCCGCGACGGCGAGACGGTGGACGAATCGAGGCCGATTGCCCTCGAGGAGGCGTGTGAGGGCTGTTGCGGGAACCTCGACATGGGCGATGCCTCGCTCGTCTTCGAGACCCAGACGACGGTCCGTGCGGACCGGAGCCGGCTCCAGCAGCTCCTCCGGAACCTCGTCCAGAACGCGGTCGAACACGGAGGGGATGACGTGACCGTGACGATCGGCGATCTGGACGAGGGGAGCGGGTTCTACCTCGAGGACGACGGCGTCGGGATCCCCGACGAACATCGGGACCACGTGTTCGACATGGGCTACTCGACCGACGACGCCGGGACCGGCCTGGGCCTCTCCATCGTCGAGCGCGTCGCCGAGGCACACGGGTGGGACGTCCACCTCACGGAGGGCCACGAGGGTGGTGCGCGGTTCGAGATCCACACTGAGAGCGGCGAGGCGTCGCTCGAATCCACGGGTCGTGTCGCGAGGTGAGCCCCGCGTCCGTCACGGCCTCGAGGGACGACTGGACTGCAGTCGGCGAAGCGTGCATCGCTGTCGATGTCTTGGAGCAGCCCCAAACTGTAGCGTAAGCGGACGACGACTGGGTGATGGGCGAACACCGCGACGATCCACACTGGGTGCCACGTGGCGCACGGCGACCCCTGTGAGTGGGTCGCGCGGGGTCCACTGAGAAGCGTGGGTTTGGTACGGAGGACGAGATCTTCGGTGCTGTCGAGGGTGCCGCGTACCTGAACCACCGACACTCGAGGAGCGCCTCGGCGGCGACACGAGCCACGACTGACGCCTCGCGTTCGAGAGACGGTGTGCAAGCTGTGCGCATTCGCCGAAACGGTGGGACGTGGAGGGCGGACGAAGGTCCGAGGGGATGGCACGATGGAACCGGCTGCCACAAATCGGCGGCACATACTACAGACTAAGCGCGGCGAGAACCAGACCACAAGTCCGCTAAACAGAAGAATGGCTGACTCGAAACACATCGACCCCACTCTAAATCAATTTTCAACGCGAACAGAAGATTTAGATAGCCGCGCGAGAAGGCTACGTCAGGATGGACGCCGACGAGTTCGCCGACGGCCCCGGGAAGATCGCCCCCTACGACGGGCTGCCGTATTATCGCCCCGACAGTCTTCCACCGGACGTCGCGTACACCGACGACCTCCTGCGGGTCTACGGCGACGCCCAGTACGCGCTCGGGCGACTGGCCACCCTCCACCGCAACCTGGACAACCAGAACCTGCTCATCGCGCCGTTCGTCGTACGCGAGGCGGCCATGAGCTCGCAGATAGAGGGAACGAACGTCACCGTCTCCGACATCATCCTCCATGACATCGACCGCTCGCCCGAGCGGGGGGCCGCGGACTCCACGGACGTCCGCGAGGCGTACAACTACGTGGACGCCATCAGGCAGGGTTTCGAGCGGGTAGCCGACGGCGGGATCACGGTCGAGTTGCTCTGCGAGCTCCACGGGACCCTGCTCAGCGACACGCGGGGCGACGACGCCCGTCCGGGCGAGCTGCGGGAGGACCCGGTGTACATCGGCTCGCCCGACGGCTCGGCGGCGACCGCCCGATTCGTCCCGGCGAACCCGGACACGATCGACCTCCTGCTGGACCAGCTCGTCTCGTACGTCAATTCCGGATCGTACCCGCCGTTGATCGACGTCGCCATCACCCACTACCAGTTCGAGACGATCCACCCGTTCTACGACGGCAACGGCCGGCTCGGCCGCGTGCTGATGATGCTCCAGCTGTACGACGCCGGGCTCCTGCCCGAACCGTACCTCTACCTGAGCGCGTACTTCAACCGCCATCGCCAGCAGTACCTGGATTTCCTGCTCGAGGTGAGCCGGGACGGCGCCTGGGAGCAGTGGATCACGTTCGTCCTGAACGCCATCGCCGAGCAGGCCATCGACGCCTACGACTGCGGCGTCCAGCTGCAGTCGCTCCAGGAGCAGTACCGCTCGCGCTATCCGAACCGGCCAGCAGCCAGGGACGTCGTGGACCACCTCTTCGAGGCACCCTACCTGACCGCCACGCGGGCGATCGAGGCGACCGGCCGATCGCGACAGGCCGTCTACGACGCGATCGACGCGCTCGAGGCCGACGGGATCGTCAGGCAGATCGCCGGGGAGGAGCGGTACCGCGTCTACGAGGCGCCAGAGATCCTCGACGTCGTGGCATCGCCGTGAGACAGGTGAGGGGCTCGGGGGTGGGTCGCGGCTGGGTCGGGGTTGGGTCGGGGCACCGCTGCTGTCGTCGGTCGAGTGGTGGGACGGACGAACGGGTCGCCCACCCGGGCGCCTGCACGAACCGTTACGCGGAGCGCCCCTCCCTTCCCTCGCACGTCACTGCCTGCCCGCCGCACGTTCTCGCTCGCTCTGTCTATCTGCACGAGCACGAACCGCCCCTTTCATCCCCGTCCGGCCGTCCTCATCACGCTCCGAGTCGACCCCGCGTTAGTCCGCTCGCTCGATCCGGCGTTGTTCTGTCGAAAATCTCGGTGACCGAGACAACTGTCGTTCTGGATACCGGACGTGGGATAACACATCGAATCGATGCCTCGTGTACCTCCTCGATCCTGTCACACAGCCGTTCGTAGGTTGGCGATCTGTCGTTCTGGGGTGCTTCGATCCTCGATTTGTGAGTCTCTCCATTCAGCCAGTGGCAGGGAGAACCGTGAGTTGAGAGGTGCGAACTGCTGGATACAGCGCACGAGTTCGGCACCACGACCTCAATTATGCCGAGCGAACAGTATTCGCCCAGTTAGTCAGCAGCCCTGCTCGTGAACCGACGAGAATTCTATCGACCATAGATGATATTCGCAGGACGGGACGAGAACAGGTCGCGTACGTCGGACGCTCTGCAAAGTCGGTGCGTGTTCGTCACAGTGAACGGTCGGATTCGTTACTCTTGATCCGGAGACGGACGAGCGAACAGAGTTGATACTGGTACGTCTCGGTGACGATACGATTTACTCCGGGAGTGGCCCGAGGATGTCGAGTTGGTACTTCGTGGCGACCGCAGTCAAGGCCACTACATCTGGTTCGGCTGGGGGTGGCGTCTCTAGTCGCTCCGCAGGAGCACCGACTTCTTCGAAGAACTTCTCGAGGCCCGCCGGCGTCACCTGTACGAGCATGCGACACTCCTCGTCGCTTACGACACGGAAGCCGTGAGGGATGTCTCGGGGGAGGAAGACGGTGTCGTCCGGACCCGCTCGGACCACGTTCTCACCATCATCACCGTAGTAGCAGTCAATCTCACCGTCGAGGACGTAGAACAGTTCGTCCTCGCCGTGGTGGACGTGGTATGGCGTTTCGTATCCAGCGGCGGCGGTGTGCTCTACCAGCGTGAACGCGCCGTCCGTTCGTTCACCGTCGGCCTTGAAGACAAGTAGCGCACCAACCGACCAGAGGGCATCTCCGTCGGTCGCACCCATCACCGATGGAACCGCTCCCTTACTGGTGGTAGTTACCATACGTACCAGAACGCCACGTGAGGATATGAACTAGTAGTAGCATAGCTTCCACAGATTTCGCAGCACGGTGGCTGATGGGGGGTTCCAGTTTTGGATATTCAGGCATTCATAGATAGCGAGCGAATTTGATCGCTTCCAGATCCCACCGTACAACCTCTGCCTTTCGTTTATAGATGTGTGTGGAGATAAACTGTTGATTTAGCGACACTCCGTTCAAATCAACTTCGTTCCTGATCAAGAGACTGGTCGGAACGCACGAGTCAGACGGCAATTGAGGGCGAAGGCAGCAGGAGGCTGAACAAATAACTTCGGACTCACGATTGCTGATCCGGTTTCCCATTCCTCAGGTGGCGACAACAGCTGGGAGGAAGGGGGTGCGAGATACAGAGGATGTATTCATCACAGGCCATTCGGTCCTTTCACAGAATCAGCAGTGACCCACCCGTCTGTGAGGATTGCATAGCAGACAGACGCCGGAAAAATAGGCGTTAGTCCGTCTCACCGATGAATGCGAGTAGCTCGTCGATGAAGCGATCCGTCGCGGTGTCCATCGCCCGGTGCCCATGCCCTTCGAAGGTGACGACGCGGCTGTTCGGGAGCGCATCGGCAGTCGCTTCCGCCACGTCTTTCAAGATTTGCGGGCTCTCGCCGCCCACCATCACCAAGGTCGGCGTGGTCATGTCTGCGAACCGAGCGGGATCGAACTCGTACCCGGTCGTCGCTCGCGCTTCGCGGGGGATGGTGTGGGCCGCGTCCACCATCCCTTGCCAGATCGGGGCGGTGCGAAACTGCTCGAATTTCTCCGGGGTCAGCCCGGCCATTTCACGGAGGGTCAGTACGAGCGCCTGCTCGTTTTCACCCGCATCTATGAGAGCCTCCAAGTCAGCGATTTCGTCATCGAAGTCGAGTTTGTGGTCGCCGACCTCGAACCAATGTTCGTACAGAATGAGGGTGTGGAGATTGTCGGTACGCAGCGCCGCTTCCAGCGCGAGGAGCGCGCCATCGGAATGACCGAACAGGTTACCTGGTTCGTCGATTGCGTCGACGACCGTCACGACGTCTTCGAACTCCCGTTCGAGTGCGTACTCGTCGGCGTCGCCACTCTCGCCGCGACCCCGCCGATCCATGGCGTAAACGGTGAAGTGTTCGGCCAAGGCAGGACGGACGGCTCCAAATAGTTCCCACCGCCTGTGATCGATCCCTCCACCCCCATGCACGAGCACGAGCGGCGGCCCGCTCCCAGTCCGTTCAAAGGTGATCTCAGTCCCATCTGCAGATGTGACTGACTCCATTTCGTTATTCACGTGATCTGGTGTGGCTTTCGGCATGGTGGGCCTCTCTATCGGCGAGCATTCGTCGGTACAGCACCGGTGTGCCTCTCGGACGATACCGAAGAACGCTCACGTCTCAGACGGTGCGAGGGGCGGTAACTCTTCGCATGATTAGGTGGCTGGGCTGCTTTCTTCGAACCAGACAT
>SLIW01000064.1 GCA_007135435.1 Natronomonas sp. | reverse complement strand
GGTGAACAACGCGGGCGTCGGTAGCGAGTCGCACCTCCAGCAGATGAGCCTCGAGGAGTGGCGGAACGTCGTGGCGACCAACCTCGACGGCGTCATGCACGGTTCGAAGGCGGCACTCCCACACCTCCTCGAGACCGAGGGGTGCATCATCAACATCGAATCCATCTACGGACTCCGTGGCGGCAAGGGGGCGGCAGCGTACTCGGCCTCCAAGGGGGGCGTCGTGAACTTCACCCAGCAGGTCGCCGTCGACTACGCCCCGAAGAACGTTCGCGTAAACGGGATCTGTCCCGGGTTCGTGCGGACGCCGATGGTCGATGACCTCCTCGAGCAGGACCAGTTCTACGAGTTCGTCCTGACACGGACCCCGATGGATCGCCCCGCCGAACCAGAGGAGATCGCCCCCCTTGCGGCGTTCCTCGCCTCCGACGGCGCGTCGTACATCACGGGAGCGAACATCCCCGTCGACGGCGGCTGGACCGCCTTCTGACGGGCCGTTCCCTGCTGTCCGTCTTACTCCTCGTCCGTCCTGCACCTCCTCCGTCCTGCACCTCCTCCGCCCTGCACCTCCTCTGCCCTGCTCCTCGATGCTGTTCGCACGGCTCCTCCCAGAACACCGTCCCGGATCTGCCTGACCGGGTCGCCGCTATTTGTCACCGACTGTTGCCGTGGGGACCGGTGTGCACGAGGGACGAGTCATCTCCTTGGTGTCTCTCCAAGCCACCGTTCTCAGGTGCGGCGGCGCCCGGGTACGAAAAAATGCGCGGATTCCTGAGGCGCTACGAGACCTCGATCGACACGACGTCTTCGTCGTGCGGTTCGAGCTTCGGGATGGTGACGGTCAGCACGCCGTTCTTCATCCTGGCGTCGACCTGTTCCGGATCGACGTCCTCGCGGAGCTGGATCGACCGGCTCAGGGACCGATCCCGACGTTCACGTCGAATGTACCGCCCATCGTCCTCGTCGGTCTCCTCCATGGTCTCCTCGCGTTCGGCGTCGATTCGAAGGGTGCGGTCGGTCATCATTACCTCGACGTCGTCTCGCTCGAAGCCGGGGAGGTCAGCGTGGACGACGAACGCGTCGTCCTCCTCCATAACGTCCACCGACATCGACTCCATCCCGAACGACAGCCGGGCGAACGGTTCGGAGGCTCCCAGATCGTGTGACGCCTCGTCGAACTGGGCGCCGAGCTGGTCGAACAATCTTCCCAACTCCGCGAACGGGTTCATGCGTGGGTTCATTTTTGACATCCTCAACATCTAGTACGGTGTCGGTCCGGAAGTACCCCTCAGCAGGTTCCCATCGAACGAGAATCGGGTCGGTAGCTCGACGCTCGGGAAGCCGGTTGTCTCCTCCCAGGTCCGGCGCGACGATATTTTCTGGCTGACTGGCTCGGTGATTGCCGGATCTCCGGTCACCTCGTCATCTCGCCCAGCCCTCGGTTGCCGGGATGCCGGCGTACAGCTGCCGTTCGCGCTGGATCTCGAAGGCACGGACGAGGTCGGTCCGCGTGATCAGCCCGGCGAACTCCCCGAGGTCGTCCATGACGAGCACCCGCCCGACGTCGTTCCTGGCGATCTCGTTGAGCGCCTCCGTGGAGTCCGTGTCGTACGCGACCGTCTTCAGGTCCGTGGTCATCACGTCCGCCACCGTCCGCTCGGCACGGCGGTCGGGAGGCGTTTCGCGGAAGTCCTCGAGGGTCACCACCCCAACGATGTCGCCGTGACGGACGACCGGGTAGCCGCTGTGGCGGTGCTCCATCACGAAGTCGAGGAACTCCGAGAGGGGGAGCTCGGCCGGGACGGTCACGACCTCGTCGGCGGGGGTCATGACACGGGAGGCCGGGATGTCGTCGAACACCGAGGTGAGGACCGTCTGCCGTCCCTCGGCTGCGCCGACGATGTAGATGAAGAACGCGATCGCGATCAGGAAGATGTTGAAGACGAGGAGGCCGAAGATGCCCAGCAGCACGGCGAAGAACTTCCCGATCCGGACAGCCCGCAGGGTCGCCTCCGGGAACGGCTGGGTGCGCGAGAACAGCGACCGGAGCACGCGACCGCCGTCGAGCGGGAACGCCGGGATCATGTTGAACACCGCCAGGACGACGTTCAGCACCGCCAGGTACGCGAGCACGAAGATGGCGGCGTCGAGCTGGGCCGGGAGCGGGAGGATCGCGAGGTAGCACGCGAGCCCCACGGCGATGCTGACGATCGGCCCGGCGATGGCGATCCAGAACTCGTGGTACCAGACCCGCGGCTGCTCGGTGAACTGGGCGACCCCGCCGAGGAGCCAGAGGGTGATCGAGTCGATCTCGTAGCCGTACCGGATCGCGACGAGCGAGTGGCCGAGCTCGTGGAGGGTGACGCCGACGAAGAGGCCGACCGCCGCGACGGCGCCGAGCACCCACGGCACCGGTCCCGCCGCGAGCGGCGCCGGGTCCATGGTGGTCCCGAGCACCGTGTTGAGCACGGCGACCAGCTCGCCCACCTGCGTGCCGATGAGCCAGGCGAAGACGGGCAGCACGATGAGGAGCGTGATGTCGAGTTTGATCGGGATCCCGAAGAGGGAGCCGACACGGAAGCTCTTGAACATGCCTGGAGGTCTCGCCCCCGCTACCTAAAGCTCGGTGTCCTGTGGTGGCTCATCATCCGGCGTGGCACCCCACTCGTGGACCATCACCCGGCGTGGCACCACGTGCGTGGTCCGTCAGCCGCGGTGGCGCCACGCTCGGGACCCAGCGTCTCACCCTTCCAGCCACCAGCCGAACCGCCGCTCCCAGAACGCCTCGTCGGGCTTCTTCTTGCTCTGGCCGTAGGTCTTCTTCTCGAGGATCCGCCGTTCGAGGATGTCCCGGGCCTCGTTGATCGCGTGGCTCGCGCCGTAGCCCTCGCCGGACGCCATGAACAGCCCCTTGTCGGTGTACAGCCGGAGGCGCGCCAGGACGAGGGACGTCCCGCGGAGCGTCTCGTCGTGCTCGTGGAGGTGGACCTTCGCGTCCAGGATGGTCATCTCGCCGTCCATCCGCTCGAAGCCGTCGATCACGGCGACCACGTCCTCGTAGCTCATGTCGTCCAGCAGGGTCGCCCCATAGAGCTGGACGGCGCGGTTGCCCTCCGCCTCCCAGGTGAGCGAGTCGAGCACGTCGGTCTTCGTGACGATCCCGGTCGCCCGGCCGTCCTCGAGGACGACCAGCGAGGAGGCGTTCGCGGCAAACATCGCGCCGACGGCGTCCTCGAGCGTCGCGTCCGTCCCGATGGTCTCGACCGGCGAGACCATGACGTCCCGGACGGGGAGGTCGAGCATCCGGGCCAGCTCGCCCTCCCGCGCGCCGTACCCGCCGGGGCGCGCCCGGGCCGTGCTGGACGAGATCGCTCCGCCGAAGGGGTCCTGACCGCCGGCGTCGCCGCCCTGGCTCTGGTGCATCGTCCGGGTGGCGATGCCAACCACATCGTAGAGGCTGAGGATGCCCAGCGCCGTGCCGTCCTCCACGACGGGGAGGTGGGCGACCCGGTGCTCGCGGAGCAGGTGCAGCGCCTTCCCGAAGCTGGTCTCCGGGGCCACCGTCAGGAGGTCGTCGCTGTACGCCTCGCGGACGGTGGCCGCCTCGAGGTACGGCTCGACCGATTGCAGCAGATCGTCGCCCGTCACGACCCCGACCATGCGCTCGCCGTCGAACACCGGGAGGAGCGTCGACCCGCTGTCGATCATGAGCCTGGCGACCTCGCGGACGTCCTCGCCGGCGTCGACCCGGGGGACGTGCCAGACGATCGATCCGACCTTCCTGTCTGGGGGGTGTTGGGAGGCGGTGAGCTGTCGGCGGGTGACGACCCCCTCGAACGCGTCGTCGTCCCGGACGACCACGCCCCTGACGTCGGGGTCGTCGAAGAGGCCGACGAGCTTCGAGACCGTCGTCTCCGGGGGCAGTTCCTCGAACTCCGTCGTAACGATATCGTCGATATTCATCTCTGGGTCACCCCTGACCCGGTCGAGCCGGGGCTGATACGTCTAGCTACGAGCTGGGTCCTCAAAACACAACGACCCAGTTCCCGTCGGGTGAGAACGACCGCACACCGAAACATTGCTCGGTTTCCTGGGCGCACCGAAGGTGACCGCGACACGGCGAAGCCGGAACGACATATCGAGCGCCGAGACGCCACGATCCAGCCACGGTCGCGGACCATCAGGGCATCCGACACGTAGCGATCGTCGTCGAGTGTCTCCACCCGTAACCTGCCGTTTTTCCGCCCACCGGTCATCGCTGGTATCCCGCCCGTTTCCCTGACGGTGATCAGCACCCTGGACGCCGTCCCTGAAGTGGCGACCGGGAGATTCTCACCGACTGATAATCAAAGCGGGGGTCTTCAGCGACCGGCCCCTAGAGGGACCATGTACGACACCATCCTCGTCGGGACGGACGGGAGCTCGAACGCGAACCGGGCCATCGTCCACGCCCTCGAACAGGCAGAGCAGTCGGACGCGGACCTCCACGGCATCTTCGTCGTGGACACGAGCCGGTTCGACGACCCGGCCCTGGGCACTGGTGAGTTGACGACCAACGCGATCGAGGAGCAGGGCCAGGGCTACCTCGAGGACATCAGGAACCGGGCGGAGGACCTCGGCGTCGAGTTCGTGGGTCGATGTTGTCACGGAAGACCGCACGAGGAGATCGTGAGCTACGCGGACGAGATCGACGCCGACGTGATCGTCCTCGGCTACCAGGGGAGGTCGCACACGAAGACGGACACGATCGGCAGCGTCACCGACCGCGTCGTCCGGACCGCCGGCCGTCCGACCTTCGTCGTCTGACCCACCTCGGGATCGACCCACGGCCGGACTCGTCGCCGTAGGTCACGGTTGCTGCACGATCGGCGGAACGGCATAACGGGATCTCGTTGCGTCGATATACTTGGCAGGGATGGGAGACTCACCACACGGATCCACCGACAATGAAACACGTCGAATACGCCTACACCAGGGGATTGGAGGACGAGGAGGTCGACGACCTGCTCCGGACCACCGAGACCGGCGTCCTCGCGCTAGCCGCGGACGACGACGCCTACGCCGTCCCGATGGCCCACTACTACGACGGGGACGGCCTCTACTTCCGTCTCGGGAGGACGGAGGGGAGCGAGAAGTGGGCGTTCATCGATCAGACGAAGACAGCCTGTTACACCATCTACGGGACACGGGATACCGAGGACGCGGACGAGCTGAAGTCGTGGAGCATCACCGCCACGGGGACGCTCTCGGAGCTCCCGGCGAGCGAGCGGGAGGTGTTCGACACGGAAGAGATCAACCAGGACTTCCCGCCGATCCGGATCTTCGGTGAATCGGTCGAGGATGTCGAGATCGTCGTCCTCGAGTTCGAGATCGAGACGATGACGGGACGAATGACGCTCCCATGAGGTCCCTCGGTCGCGAGTGACGTGACGCAGACGGAACCCAGCAACTGGTCCGCACAGCGGTGCGACGACTATCTGCCAGACCTGACAAGGAGGGCTCACGCCCATGACGGATCACGACGTCGTCCCCGAATCGAACTCCGAACCGAGGTAGCCGGCCGCTCGAGATGCTGTGTCCCGGAGGAGGGCCACGTCGTCGGTGAACACCTCGACGGCGACCGTCCCGTCGAATCCATCGAGGTGCTCCGAGACGATACCGTAGTCGACCTCGCCCGCCCCGATGGGCATGTGGGTGTCGCCGCGTCCGCGGACGTCGTGGACGTGCACGTGGGAGATCAGCTCGCCGTACCGCTTCGCGAAGCGTTCCACCCCATCGTTGCCGTCTTCCATGTATGCGTGGCCCACATCGAAGCAGACCGACGCGTCGACCTCTGCGGCGATGTCGCCGAGGACGGTGAGCTGGAGGCCCCGCGGCTGGTGACCCACGTTCTCGACCACGATCTCGACGCCATGCTCCTCGCCAGCCTCGACGATCTTCGACAGCTGAGTGGCGACCGTCGACCGCAGATCGGTGTCGTGTGGGTCGCGGACGGTCCCGTGCAGGACGGCCTTGCGCGCGCCGAGATCGCCCGCCCACTCGAGCAACCGTCCCTGGTAGGCGACGATCGCCTCGTTGATCTCCGGGACCGGCGTCGCGACGACCTGCTTGAACGGGAGGTGCACGTCGAACGCGAGGTCCATGTCGTCCAGTGCCCCTCGGAGCCGCTCGACCGATATCGAGTCGGGGACGTCGGCGGATTCCGCGAGGCCGAACTCGACGAAGTCGAACCCGTCCGCCGTCGCCTCCAGTCGGTCGATCGAGTCACCGACGGTGAGTCCCAGCTCCATATCTGGGTGCTTCGAGCCGGGGCGTCATTACGCTACTGCGAGGAGGGACGGACACGGGGATCACGGCCCGTCGGCCGTCAGACCGGAGGACCTGAACCGGTTGGCGGCTACTCGGCCGACGCGCTCCGCTCCCTGACGATCGTCACGGGGACCGGCGACCGACGGACGACCGCCTCGGCGACGCTGCCGAGGATCAGTCTGGAGACGGACCCCTGGTTGTGGCTGCCCATGACGACCTGGTCGACCGGTTCGTCCCGGAGGTACTCGACGATCTCGTTGCGTGGTCGCCCGTACCGCCACTCGGTCCGGACTGCTCCGTCGTGATCGGAGGCGATCTGCCGTGCACGCTCCAACGTCTCATCGGCGTACCGCTCGGCACGATCACGCCACTCGTCCCAGTGCGGCCCCGGCGTCCCGGCGGCGGTGTGATCGGGGAAGGGCTCCACGACGTGGAGGATCGTGATCTCGGCGTCTGGACACTCCCGCATGGCGAACGAGAGCGCGGCGTCCGCCGGTTCGCCCCCGTCGTACGGGACCAGGACCCGTCGCGTCATACCGGGGCGTGGTCGCGAGTGGGCAAATACCTTCGGCGACCTCCTCGGGGCATCGATCCACCGACGTCGATCAGCACCGTCCGTGTCGACGTAAGGGCGTTCCAACTCCGCAGCTTCCGTCTCAGACAGCCACTCTTTCGGACGGTCGGGGAATTCGCTACGTGGGCGACGGATGGATACCGGTCTGTCCACGTCGTGCGACGCGGTCCGGTCCGTGGGGGTTCCCACTGTCACTCCACACCGGCCTCGATATGGGCGGACAGCTCGGTGTCGGTGGCGCGGGCTGACCGGGAGAGCCGTCTGGAATCGCGTGCCGCTATCGCCGTAGCGTCCCGGCGACGGCGCTCACCGGAGGATCGTGACCGGGACGGCCGCGCGACGCATGACGGTCTCGGCCACGCTCCCGAGCAACACGCGGGAGACGCCGGAGCGGCCGTGGCTCCCCATGACGATCTGGTCGACGCCCTGCTCGGCCGCATACTCGAGGATCTCCCGGGTCGGTCTGCCGACCTCGACCGCCGTCTCGAGAACGGTCGTCTCGAGCACGCCCATCCGCTCGGCGTGATCGAGCGCCTCCTCGCACAGCTCCTCCCCGGCCTCTCTGGCGACCTCGAACGATCTCGGGTCGTAATATCCGCCTTCCACGCCCGTGTAGACGCTCTCGGAGGGATCGACCACGTGGAGGACGTGGACCTCCTCCCCACCGAACGTCTCGAGTGCGTACTCGAAGGCCTTCCAGGAGTGATCCGAACCGTCGATCGGGACGAGTATCCGTCGGGTCATGGCGTGGCGTTCGTCGCCCCCCGTGATAACCCTTGTAGGATCGTGGGTGCGATGGGGACGAGGCACAAAGCGTGTTCTCACACAGCCTGTTCTCACACCGTCGGTTCGGGGACGAGACTGGTGAGTATCACGTGCCTCGATCAGGTTGCGGTGTTCCATGTGGGGATCGGTGCATGCATTCGACGCTCCCCGAGCCCGTGCAACCTGCCCGGCGACTCGGAGCACCCTCCCGCCTGACCTGGCACTGCAGTTGTTACCACGTGAGAGGCATACATCCGACTAATCCCAACCCATTCCATAACTTAGCTGATGATAATCCCCAAGAGGGTATTATCATATCTCCAGCCGTGGGTAAGATATGGGATTGCTTCAGACGACCAAGCTCAACAGCAACCTGACGACCGTGCCCGAGGCGGTCAGGAACTACCTCGAGCTCGAGTCGAATAGCCGGATCGAGTGGCACGTCGAAGACGGGCTGGTCGTCGTCCGGAAGCAGTCCGACACCAGCGAGCCTGACCGATGAACGCAGAACTCTACGCGGCCCCCGAGCACGCCGGCCCAGGACGAACGCCCGACGTCGACCCGGTCGCCTGTCTGGGCCTCCTCACCAACGAGCGAAGTCAGGAGATCCTGGGCACCCTCGGTGACGAGCGACTCACCGCGGGCGAGATCGCCGACCGGACGACGGTCCCGGTGTCGACGCTCTACCGGCACCTCACCGCACTGGCCGACGCCGAACTCCTCGATGAGTCGGTTCGACTCCGGCCGGACGGCCGCCACACAGCCCAGTACGCCAGGGCCGCCCGCGATATCGTGCTCTCCATCGGCGACGACATCACCGTCCGCATCGAGTGCTGAGGAGACCGGTCCGAAGTCGTGACTAGATGGTTCGTCCGCCGAGCGTCGCTTCCCACGGTATCCGCGTCGCCTCCTGTCGAGTTCCGGCGACGACCTGGTGAATCCACGTCGAGATCGGCGAAATCCAGGTCGCGCCCTGGTGAGTACGGGCTGGGTCCCGTGGATTCCTGCTCACCCCCGGCGTCACCCGGGGTATCAGACAGCCGCTCGGCACTGGGGACCAGCGGTGGCGCCAGGTCGTCGGTCCTGAACATCGTCCGACCCATCCGCGAAACGACGAGTAACGCACACTTATCGGATTACGGAATGCATCGCGGGATGCTTCGAGCGGTCCTGTCCAGGCTCCAGGCGTCTCCTGGGCCGCATCCACGAACCCTCGACGCTCGTCGTCGTCACCACATACGCGTCCGGTGGGGGACGCAACTGGTCACTAAAAACTTCAGTTCACCACCGGTACAGGTAGGTCAATGAGACCCGCACTGGTTGGGACACCATTTCTATCAGCGAACCGTCGAAAATGGCCGATTAGCGTCGGAAATAGGTTCCTAACCGTCGCACTGGTACGTGCCGCGCGAGGCCATAGATGACCGAATCGGCCGTCCAGCGGACGCCTGAGACGATGGAGCTGTACGTCCGTTCGCTCTCGCCGACGGCGTTCCGCGCCAACCAGGAACGGGTGATCAACCGGCTGGAGCGACTGGAGGCGATCGGCGCCATCGGTGACTACACCGTCGAGGTCTGGGGCGACCGGCTGGCGGAGCCGGACGTCCACCGGACCGAGACCGGGAGGCGGATCTCCGGGCTGATCGAGCGGTTCCGCTCGTGGGCTGACGACCACGGGATGTCCGTCTCGAAGTTCTTCGACACCGAGACCGTCCGCTCGAAGGTGACGGACGAGGAGTACTCCCAGATCACCTTCCCCGCGATGATCCTCGCGGAGTACGGTCCGGACGGGCTCGAGTTCGTCACGCCCTGCTCCGACGGG